>JBFIHP010000508.1:0-3325 GCA_041601735.1 Planctomycetota bacterium
CGCGCACGAGGATGCGGTCTGGCTCGACGCGGGGCTCTACGCCCGGGTGAAGTCGGTCTTCGATGCCAGGGCGTCGAGCGGACTCGATCCCGAGAGCCTTCGCCTCGTCGAGCGCTACCACACCCGCTTCCTGCGCAGCGGCGCCGGACTCTCGGAGCGCGCCAAGGATCGGCTTCGCACCATCAACACCGAACTCGCGACGCTGACCACCCGTTTCAGCCAGAACGTACTCGCCGAGGTGAACGCATCGGCGGTCGTGGTAGACGACCTGAAGGAACTGGCCGGTCTGCCCGCGGCGCAGATCGAGGCGGCCGCCGAGGCGGCCCGAGCCCGCGGCCTCGACGGCAAGTGGGTCATCGCGCTCCTGAACACCACCGGTCAGCCCGCGAACGCCTACCTCGAGAACCGCGGTCTGCGCCGGCGTGTCCACGAGGCCTCGATCCGGCGCGGCAGTCGCGGCAACGATCAGGACAACCGGGAGATCGTCGCGCGCGTGGCGAAGCTCCGCGCCGAGCGCGCGGTCCTCTTCGGCCATCCCAATCACGCGGCCTACGTCCTCGCCGACAACACCGCGGCCACGACGGGGGCCGTCAACGCGAGACTGGCCCAGCTGGCACCCGCGGCGGTGGCCAATGCCCGGCGCGAGGCCGCCGACATCCAGGCGATGATCGACCGGGAGGGAGGCGGCTTCCGGGCCGAGCCCTGGGACTGGGCCTACTACGCCGAAAAGGTCCGGAAGCAGCGATTCGACTTCGACGAGACCGAGCTGAAACCCTATCTCGACTTCTGGCGCGTGCTCGAGGACGGCGTGTTCTTCGCCGCGGAGAAACTCTACGGCATCCGCTTCGAGGAGCGGGGCGACCTGCCGGTCTACCACCCGGACGTCCGCGTCTACGACGTCTTCGATGCCGACGGCAGCCCGCTCGCGATCTTCCTGCTCGATCCCTACGCTCGCCCCTCGAAGCGCGGCGGCGCCTGGATGACCTCCTACGTCTCCCAGTCACGCCTGCTCGGCCAGATGCCGGTCGTGGCGAACCACACCAACGTCTTGAAGCCGGTGGGCGACCAGCCGGCGCTGATGAACTGGGACGACGTCGTCACCCTCTTTCACGAATTCGGCCACGCCCTGCACGGCATGTTCTCGAAGGTCGAGTATCCCTTCTTCAGCGGGACGAGCGTGCCGCGCGACTACGTCGAGTTCCCCTCGCAGGTGAACGAGATGTGGGCCACCTGGCCGGAGATCCTCGCGAACTACGCTCGCCACCACGAGACCGATGCGCCCATGCCGGCGGAGCTCGTGCAGAAGGTCCTCGACGCGGGCAAGTTCAACCAGGGCTTCGCCACGACCGAGTACCTGGCGGCGTCGCTGCTCGATCAGCGCCTGCATCAGCTCGAGGCCGACGAGGTGCCGCGCGCCGCGGAGCTGATGGACTTCGAGGCCGCGGCCCTGGCGGCCTCCGGCGTCGACTTCGCGATGGTGCCTCCCCGCTACCGCTTGCCCTACTTCAGCCACATCATGGGCGGCTACTCGGCCGGTTACTACTCCTACATCTGGTCCGAGGTGATGGACGCCGACTCGGTCGAGTGGTTCAAGGAGAACGGCGGTCTGAGACGCGGCAACGGCGACGCCTTCCGGCGCGCCATCCTCTCGCGCGGCGGCAGCGTCGAGGCCATGCAGATGTTCCGCGACTTCCGCGGGCGCGATCCCGACATCAGGCCGCTGCTCCTGCGCCGCGGACTGAACGCGCGCTGAGCCGCGCTCGGGTCGGCCTCAGCGGGAGCGGAGGCGGAAGTAGCGCTCGATGAGGGCGCGATCGGCGGGTGCGACGTCGAGGGGCAGGGCGGCGGGGCCTCCGAGCGGCGCATCAGGGCGCGCGGCCGCGCCGCCGCGGTCGCCGGGCTCCTGCGTCGTGACTCCGGAGCCGGAGGGGGGCAGGGTGCCGAGGCCGTCGTAGAGGGCGACGAGGATGCGCTCCATCGCGGCGCGGGCCGCGACCCGGGTTCCCGGGCCGCCCTCGGCGAGACCCGCACCCGCGCCGGCCGCGGCATCGGCGAGGTCGTCGAGATCGAGGGCGGCGGCGGCCTCCGGAAAGCGCAGCGCCAGCTCCCGCAGGCGCGCGGCGAGGCGCTCGGCGCGGTCGCGGTCGAGGCCCTCGATGCGCGCGCGCAGCTCGGCGCCGCTCCTTCGGGCCTCGTCACGCTCGCCGCTCTCGAGCGCTCGCTCCAGCCGGGAGAGCGCCTCTTCGATCGCCTCGGCCGCGAGCCCGGCGATCCGCTCGCGCCGCCAGGCCTCGTCGGCGCGTCGGATCATCTCCTCGCGGGTCGCGGCCCTCTCGATCGCCGTCAGGGCCTCCTTCCGCGCGGCATCGAGCTCGTCGCTGCGGCCGGCGGCGACCACGAAGCTCCTCAGCTCGCCGAGCCCGGAGTCGGCGACCCGCTCCGCGCGGCCGGGCAGGGCGACGAGGGCGGCGTCCAGGATCAGGAGGGCCAGCAGCAGCTTGGCCAGGGCGAGGTTGCGACGGGGCAGGGGATCGCGCCCGCGCAGGGCCTCGATGGCCGCGTCGAGGCGGCGACGGAAGAGCTCGGCGATCGGCCCGTCCACGCGATCGAGTCCGAGGTCGAGAGCGCTGGCGAAGAGCGCCTGATCGCCGCTCAGGGCGTCGAGACGACCGGCCGCGGCGAGGGCATCGGGTCGCGAACCGGCGAGGAGGAATTCGGCCAGCACGACGGCGGCGATGGCGGCGGAGAGGATCGTGGCGATGAGCCGGGTCTCGTCGAGCGCACCGAGCGAGAAGGAGAGCAGGGGAACGAAGACCAGGGCCGCCGCGGCGGCGAGCAGGCGCAGATGCAGGTCGAGCCGGCGCCGGCGCAGCATGCGTCGGCGCAGGGCCTCGATCGCGGCGCGTGCGCGCGCCGGGCTGCCGCCTCCGTCCTGCAGGATCAGTCTCCCTTCTTGCGGCTCATGTGGATCGTGATGGACTCGTCCGGGCGTTCCGGGAGCCGGTCGAGCTTGACCTGCCAGTTCATCTCGTTGCCGGCATCGGGATGCCGGCAGGAGACGACGGCGAGGTGACCGAAGTTGTGGGTGAGGGCGATGACGACGCGCGACTCGTCCGGCACGTAGATCTCCTCGCCGGTGGCGAAGCTCACGTCGAAACTCGACGCGCTGAAGACCCAGGCCGCGTCGGTCATGGCCTTGTCGGTGTGGAGGTCGAGGATCATCGACTGCAGCTCGATCGGTCGATCCAGGCCGGGCCAGCTGACCCGGATATCGACCTCGTCGCCGCTCGCCTCGAGCCCGCGCCGGAAGTCGGCCGGCTTGCCC
>JBFIHP010000509.1:0-3316 GCA_041601735.1 Planctomycetota bacterium
GACCGCGCGATCGGGAGCCGGCCACTCGAGCAATCCCGAGACGTCCGAGATCAGCTGGGTCTTGCCCCTCGCCGCACCGGCAGCCACCCCGCGGTGAAAGACGAGCCGGACCCGGTCCTGCGCACCGAGATTGAAGGTGATCCGATCCTCGCCGTCCTTGGCGTAGCTCGGGGCATTCCACTTGATCCCCTCGACCAGCGAGCGGTCGGCGGCCATCACGATCGACATCAGGGCCTCGAGTTCGGCCTTCAGGGGATGATCGAGCTCGGCCATGAAGGTCGCCGGATCGGAGGGGGCCTTCTTCGCCGCCGCCTTCTTTCCGGCGGCCTTCTTCGCCGCCGGCCTTCCGGCCGCGGCCTTCTTCGGCGTCGCCTTGCCCGCGGTCTTCTTCTTGCTCGCCTTCTTGGCCATTGCTCGTCTCCGGACTGCGGAACAGGGTTAAGATCCTTCGATTCGCCTCTCCTCGCAAGGCGCGACGCGCGCGAGACGACGCAATCCCGGTCGGCGCCCGCGACTCGATGCGCGCGAACGGCCCATGAGGGCGCTTGATCGCGGTCTCCCACGCAAACGAGTCCGCGCGACCGACCTCGGACCCGGACCGGAATCGGAGCCCGCGATTCTCTGCCGACGAGGGCCGGGGCGAGGAAGACCGCCCTCGGAGCGCCACTCGCGACGCCGCGATCAGATCGTCATCGGATCGATCTTCTCGGGATCGACGGCGAGATCCTGGATCGCCTTGGCGACGTGCTTCGCCTCGACCTTGCCCTCCCTCGAGAGCGCCGAGAGGGTCGCGATCACGATGAACTCGGCATCGATCTCGAAGTGACGCCGGAGGGCCTCACGGGTGTCGCTCATGCCGTAGCCGTCGGTGCCGAGCGGAACGAAGGTGCCGGGCACCCAGCGGGTGATCTGCTCGGCCACGGCCTTCATGTAGTCGCTGACCGCGATGAAGGGGCCCTGGGCGTTCTCCAGCACCTTGCTGACGTGGGGCACCCGTTCCTTCTTGGTCGGATGCAGGCGGTTCCAGCGCTCGCAGGCGAGCGCGTCGTTACGCAGGAGCTGGTAGCTCGTGGCGCTCCAGACGTCGGCCGAGACGTCGTAGTGCTTCGCCAGGATCTCCTGGGCCTTCAATGCGGCGAGAACGGTGCAGGCGCTGCCGAAGATCTGCGCCTTGTGCTTCTTCTTGGCGACGCCCTTCTTGAACAGGTAGAGCCCCTTGAGGATGCCCTCCTTCACGTCCTTGCCCCTGGGCAGGGGCGGCATCTCGTAGTTCTCGTTCTGGACGGTGAGGTAGTAGAAGACGTCCTCGTTCTCGACGTACATCCGCCGGATGCCGTCCTGCACGATCACCGCGACCTCGTAGGCGAAAGCCGGGTCGTAGGCCGCGATGTTCGGCACCGTCGAGGCGATGAGCTGGCTGTGGCCGTCCTCGTGCTGCAGGCCCTCGCCGTTGAGCGTCGTCCGGCCGGCGGTCGCGCCGAGGAGGAAGCCGCGGCCGCGCATGTCGCCGAACATCCAGATCAGGTCGCCGATCCGCTGGAAGCCGAACATGCTGTAGAAGACGTAGAACGGGATCATCGGCTTGCCGTGCGTGGCGTAGGCCGTGCCCGCGGCGATGAAATCGGACATCGCGCCGGCCTCGGTGATGCCCTCCTCGAGGAGCTGGCCGTCGGCCGCCTCGCGGTAGTAGAGCAGCATGTTGCGATCGATGGGCTCGTACTTCTGACCCTCGTGGGCGTAGATGCCGACCTGCCGGAAGAGCGAGTCCATGCCGAAGGTCCGCGCCTCGTCCGGCACGATGGGCACGATGTAGCGGCCCATCTCCTTGTCCTTCAGGAGCTTCGACAGGAGCCGCACGAAGGCCATCGTCGTCGAGACGCCGCGGCCCTCGCCCGAGCCCTTGTCGAACTCGGTATAGACGTCGTCCTTGGGCGGCGTGAAGGGGACGTCGATCTGCGTTCGGCGCTCCGGGATGAAGCCGCCGAGCGCACCGCGGCACATCTGGAGGTACTTCGCCTCCTCGGACTCGGGGCCCGGGTGGTAGTAGTTCGCCTCCATGATCTCCTCGTCCTTGATGGGCAGGTGCAGGCGATCGCGGAAGCGCTTGAGCTGATCGAAGGTCAGCTTCTTCATCTGGTGGGTGACGTTCGAGGCCTCGAAGCCCTCGCCGAGGGTCCAGCCCTTCACGGTGTGCACCAGGATCACGACGGGCCGGCCCTTGGTCCGGGCCGCTTCGCGATAGGCGGTGTAGAGCTTGACCGGATCGTGGCCGCCGCGCCGGAGCCGGAGGATCTGGTCGTCGCCGATGTCGGCGACCGTCTTCGCGATGGCCGGATCGCGCTCGAAGAACTCCTTCCGGGTGTAGGCGCCGGGCTCGGAGCCGTACTTCTGCCACTCGCCATCGACGACCTCGTTCAGGGCGCGGACCAGCGCGCCCTCGGTGTCGCGCTGGAAGATCGGATCCCAGTCACGGCCCCAGATGACCTTGATCACCCGCCAGCCGTTGCCGCGGAAGACGCGCTCCAGCTCCTGGATGATCTTGCCGTTGCCGCGAACCGGGCCGTCGAGGCGCTGCAGGTTGCAGTTGATGACGAAGTGCAGGTTGTCGAGTTTCTCGCGCGCGGCGATGGAGAGCGACCCCAGCGACTCGGGCTCGTCGGTCTCGCCGTCGCCGAGGAAGCACCAGACCCGCTGATCGGAGGTGTCCTTGATGCCCCGCGCGTGGAGGTAGCGCAGAAAACGCGCCTGGTAGATCGCCGAGATCGGGCCGAGGCCCATCGAGACCGTCGGAAACTCCCAGTAGTCGGGCATGAGCCGCGGGTGCGGGTAGGAGCTGAGCCCCTGTCCGCGCTCGACCTCGCGACGGAAGCGCTCGAGTTGGTCGCCCTTGATGCGACCCTCGAGGAAGGAGCGGGCGTAGAAGCCGGGCGAGGCGTGGCCCTGGAAGTAGACGAGGTCGCCGCCGCTCGGGTGGTCCTTGCCGCGGAAGAAGTGGTTGAAGCCGACGTCGTAGAGGGTCGCCGCCGAGGCATAGGTAGACATGTGACCGCCGAGGCCCGGGAAGTTCATGTTCGAGCGGGCGACCATGACCGCCGCGTTCCAGCGATTGATCCGCCGGATGCGCCGCTCGAGCTCGAAATCTCCGGGGTAGATCGCGTCCTTCTCGGCCGGGATCGTGTTGATGTAGTCGGTGTTCAACATCGCCTCGGGATAGGCTCCCGACCGACGCGCGGCGCGGATCACCTCGCCCATGATGTGGCGGGCGCGCTCGATCCCGTCGCGATCGACGACGGCCTGCAGGGCCTCGAGCCACTCA
>JBFIHP010000510.1:0-3309 GCA_041601735.1 Planctomycetota bacterium
GCTGGGCCTCGATCCGTTCGTGGGCGCGGACCCGGGCCAGATCCTCGGCCAGCTCCAGCGCGCTCTGATAGCGGCGCTGGGGCCGCTTCTCGAGGCACTTCAGGACGATGGTCTCGATGTCGCGCGAGAGCTCCGGCACGAAGACGAGAGGCGAGGGTGTCTCAGCGCTGATGATGAGCTGCAGCGTCGCCTCGGCCGTCTCGCCCATGAAGGGCCTCGTTCCCGTGAGGCACTCGAAGAGGCTCACGCCGAGCGCGAAGATGTCGCTGCGCGCATCGACCCGCCCGAAGGCGCTCGCGATCTGCTCGGGCGCCATGTAGGCGACGGTCCCGAGCAGCAGCCCACTGCGCGTCATCGTCGCCTCCCGGTCGAAGCGCGCCAGGCCGAAGTCGAGCAGCTGAGCGAAGCCCTGACCATCGACCATCACGTTGGCCGGCTTGATGTCGCGATGGATGATGCCGTGCTCGTGCGCGTGGTGGAGGCCGCGTGCGATGTCCTCGAAGGCGCGCAGGACGTCGCCCAGCCCTCCGATCGAGAAGCTGGCGCGGTTGCCCAGGCGCGCCGTGGTCCGGAGCAGAGCCCGCGCGCCCCGGCGCAGCGACGACTCCTCGGCGGATTCGTCGAGCCTCATCCGCTCGATGCACCAGTCGCGCAGGGTCGAGCCATCGACGAAGCGCATGACGTAGTAATGCAGGCCGTCCTGCTCGCCGATCTCGTAGATCGGGACGATGGCGCGGTGTTCGAGTTCGGCGACGGCCGCTGCCTCGCGGCGGAAGCGCTCGACCAGGACCGGGTCCTTCGCGAATTCCGCCGGCAGGACCTTGATGGCGACGCGGCGGCGCAACACCGGATCGTGGCCGAGCAGCACCATGCCCATGCCGCCGCGCCCGAGTTCCTTCAGGATGCGACAGCGACCGATCGTCGGCGGGACGTCGGGCGGCGGGGTCGAGCGCTCGGCGGCCTGGGCGCGGCCCTTGCTCGCCACCGTGCGCTCCTCGTCCGGTCCGCCGGCGGCGGTCCCGAGCGAAGGCGCTGCCGTGATGCCGGAGACGGCGCAGACGCGGTCGAGCTCACGATGGAGATCGCCGGCGCGGCCGGGGTGTCTCACGATGTAGACGTCGGTGATCCGCGAGAGTTCCTCGGCGCGGACCTGGTGACCGGCGATCCCCGTCTCGAGTTCGTGGCGAAGCTCCTCGATCGGGTCCTGCTGGTCTCTCGGGTTGTGCTCGGATTCGCTGGGCATGACGGCGCGATCACCAGAGGTCGTATCCGAGCAGACTACTCGATCGCGGCCCCGCGCACAGTCGCGAAATCGGGGCTCCGCGCGCGCCCCCGACGGCCGTCGTGTCAGCGGGAGTCGCGCGCGAGCCGGAGGCCGAACTGGATGTCGCCGTGCCCGAAGGGGTAGGAGCGGACCGGCCAGGTCGTGAAGAGGCTCGGTTGCGCCCAGCCGAAGCTCCCGCCGAGGACCCAGCGGTGATCGCCGTAGTCGTCGCCGACGGGTGAATCCGAACACCATTCGGCCGCGTTCCCGGCCATGTCCAGGGCACCGTAGGGACTCTCGTCCACGGGGAAGAGTCCGCCGCGCCGCGGGTGGAATTCCCAGGAGCCGGGGCCCGCTCCGCGACGCGAGTAGCGACCGCTGGTGAAGGCCCAGTCGAAGGCGTCACCCCAGGGGTAGATCCGGCCGTCGACGCCGCGCGCGGCCTTCTGCCACTCGTCCGAACTGGGCATGCGAAGCGGGGCATCCTCGGTCTCGGCGCGCCAGGCGACGTAGCTCTCGAGCTCGCGGAAGGAGAGCCCGCCGAGCGCGAAATCGGGCGAGTAGGGCCGCGCGGGCTGGTCGGCCGTCGCCTCGCCGTCGCCGAGTCGCCCGTCGCTCTTCAGCGAGAAGACCCCGAGCCAGTCGAAGAGGCGCGGCAACCAGATGAATCGGTTCTGTTCCCGCGCGATCCGCATCGTCTCCTCGAGGATCTCCGCGCGGGCGAGGAAGGGCTCGTAGTCACCGAAGGTCGTCTCGCGGCGGGCGACGTGGAAATCGTCGAGCCAGCGCCATTCGAGCCGGGGCTCGAGGCTGACATCGCCGTCGGGGCTCGCCTGGAATGGCCCCTTCGGAACGCGACACCAGAGCTCCGGGTCGATCCGACCCTCGGGCAGAAGATCCAGGGTCCAGTCACGATCGGCGAAGCGACCGTCGTGCCAGGAGGCGTCGCCCCAGTGCTGGCGGTGTTCGATCAGGACCGGGAAGCGCAGGGTCGCGAAGCCCTCGCGACGGACGCTGATCTGCCAGAGACCGGCCTCGAGTTCGGCGGCATCGATCGGCGTCGCACCGAGGTCACGACCGGCCGCCACGTCGGGTCGTCGCGGCCCCTCGATGCTCTCGCGCACCGGGTAGGCGGTGACGAAGCCGCCGGCCGGTCGCGTCCTCAGGCTGAAGCGACCCCGCAGCTCGACCTCGGGATCGATCCCCGCCTCTTCGAGGAAGCAGATCGCGCGGGCCGCGGTCACCCGATCGCCGCGTGCGCGCGCCTCGGCGAGGATGTCGCGCAGCATGCCGATCCGCTCCTCGCCCGCGATCTGGATCGGTTCCACCGCCTCCCGCGACCGCTGCAGCTCGTATTCGATCTCGCCCTCGAGCCGCGCCATGGCCGCCTCGATGCGGCGCAGCTCGGCGCGGGCGCGGAAGAGCTCCTGCTTGGCCGCGTCGCCCGGGGGGAGGTGGGGCTCGACCTCCTTCTCGAGTCGCGCCAGGCTTCGGGCCTGCAGCAGGGCCGCGGCCTTCATGTCGTTGCGCTTCGCCTCGAGCTCGCGGGCGCGATCGAGATGACGGCGGTAGATGCCCATGCGCTCGCGCTGGTCGCGGGTCTCGACGTAGTTGACGACCAGGAGGCTGCCGACGATCAGGAGCGCCAGGCTGCCGACGAGCGCGCCGACGGCGAGGGCGCGATGGGCTTCGGCCCAGCGCAGCAGGAGACCCGCTCGCCCGATGGGGCGCGCCGCGATGTCGCGGTGCTCACGGAAGCGGCGGAGATCCGCGGCCAGGTCGGCGGCGCCGCGATAGCGGCGGGCCGGGTCCTTCTCCAGGCACTTCGAGACGATGGTGCTCAGATCGCGACCGATGTCCGGCGCGAAATCGCGCGGGGAGGGCGCCTGCTTCATCAGGATCTGGACCGCCAGCGCGTCCGGCGTCTCGGCCTGGAAGGGGCGCCGGCCGCAGAGGCACTCGAACAGTCCGACGCCGAGCGCGTAGACGTCGGTACGCGCGTCCACGGGGAGCTGACCCTCCGCGACCTGCTCGGGCGCCATGTA
>JBFIHP010000511.1:0-3288 GCA_041601735.1 Planctomycetota bacterium
CCGTCGAGGCGGGCGAGGCCGAGTTCATCGACCAATCGGGAGAGCAGACGATCGGAATCGTCGCCCTCGTCGTGGCGGAAGAAGAAGGTCTCGGCGCGATCCGCCATCGGCCCGACCTCGAGCGCCGGGAGGTCGCCGCCGAAATCGGAATCGCTCCGGCGGATGACGAGTTCGGGCCGGCCGGCATCGATCGACAGGCCGGGATCGGCGGCGACGACGCGACCGAGCACCTCGGGCAGCCCCGGCTCGAGGGCGATCGCGATGGGCCGGTGGTCGGAGAGGACGAGGCGCCCCAGGCTGCGGCCGGCAAGCCGCAGCTCGAGCGTGCCGCCGCTCGCCGGCAGGTCGGCGAGGACCAGGCGCCGGGCGCCTCCCGCGAGTTCGTCGGCCGGGATCTCGATCTCCCGGCCGTCGAGGAGGACCTGAAGATCGGACGCCCGGGCACCTTCGGGCGCGAGCTCGATGAGAACGTCCACGCGATCGTAGAGCCCCGAGGCGGCCGCTCCCTGCCCGAACTCGAGAAGTCGCGCCTCGGCGCTGACTCCGGAGGGGCTGAGGCGGCGCAGCGTCGAGCCCTTCGGCAAGAGGTCCGCGAAGCCGGCATCGATCTCGCCGTCGCCCACGAGCACCAGGGCGAGCGGTTCGCGTCCGGCCACCCGCGCGAAGGAGGCGGCGACGTCCTCGAAGCGCGCGACCGACTCGGTCGGCGCGAAATCACCGATCCGCGCGCGGAGGAGCAGCGGATTCTCGTCGGGCAGGAGCAGCGTGCGCGGCCGGTCGGAACAGAGCACGACGCGGCGCGAACCGCTCGGCAGGGCGCGCAGCTCGTCCTCGACGAGGGCGACCGCCGCCTCGAAGCGACCCTCCGCGGCCATGGCCTGCGAGCCGTCGAGGAGGATCAGGTGGCGCCGATCGCGGCCCGCGCCGTACTCCGGCCCGCCGAGGGCGATCCAGATGAGCCCGGCGATCGCGAGCAGCAGCGCATAGGCCCAGGGATGGCGGAAGCGCTTCACCAGGACGCGGGCGCGCGACTCCTCGAGGGCCTCCTTCCAGAAGAGCGTCGTCTCGACGGTCAGCGGACGGTAGCGAACCCGCAGGCGCTGCAGGAGGTAGAGGCCGGCTGCGATCACGAGCAGGCCGCCGAGGACGAGACCGCCGGAGAAGAGGGTGAAGGTCATGCGATCACCCCTCCCGCCAGCACCGCGGCCAGCTGCTCGACCACGGGCTCATCGACGTCCAGGCGCAGGAAGCCGGCCTGCTTCCGCTGCGCCGCGCGCAGAAGGCCGTCCTCGAAGCGCTCGTAGGCCTCGCGGTAGGACTCGATCACGTCCCGGGTGGCGGAGATGTCGTAGGCCTCGCCGGTCTCGCAGTCGGTGAGCCGGAGGTCGCCGGCGACGCTGGGGCCGAGATCCTCCTTGCGGAACAGCTGGACCAGCAGGACGCGATGCCTCACGCCGCGCAGGGCCTCGGCGATCGCCTCGACACCGGCCGGGTCGAAGAAGTCGGAGACGATGACGAGGAGCCCCTGGCGCAGGCCGAAGCTGGTGAAGCGCTTCATCGCCTGGCGCAGGTCGGTGCGCCCCTTCGGCTCGGCGCGGGCCAGGACCTCGGCGATGCGGAACTGCCTCCCGCGCCCGCTGCTCGGGCGCATCCCCACCTCGAGATCCTCCGAGAAGGGAAAGACGCCGACCCGGTCGTGCTGCTGCAGGGCGATCGCGGCGAGCGCGAAGGCGACCCTGAGACCGGCATGGCCGCGCGGGTTCTCGCCGAGGAACATGCTCCTCGACATGTCGATCGCGAGGTAGACCGGCAGGTCCTCGAGCTCCTCGAAGAGTCGCAGGACGACCCGCCCGAGGCGCCGGTAGATGTTCCAGTCGATGGCCCGGAAGTCGTCACCCGGCGTGTAGGCGCGGAAGTCGCGGAACTCCATGCCGGAGCCCAGATGCCGCGAGCGCTGCTCGGCCGGCATGCCGCCGCGCGCCACGCGGCGCGCGAAGAGCTGAAGACGGGAAACCGCGTCCAGGAACTCGGGTTCGAGCAGCTCCTGGACGCTCATGCGGTTGAGGAACATCGGACTCCTTCGGTCGATCAGGCGTTGGGCGGCGTGACCTTGGCGAGCACGGAGTCGATGATCGCGTCGGGCGTGATCTGATCGGCCTGACCGTGGAAGTTGACGAGCACGCGATGGCGCAGCACGTCGTGGGCGCAGGACTTGATGTCCTCCACCGCGACGGCGAAGCGGTTGGCGAGCAAGGCCTTCACCTTGGCCGCGAGCAGGAGGCCCTGCACGCCGCGGGGGCTGGAGCCGAGGGCGACGTACTCGTTCACCTGCGAGGAGGCGAAGGGGCTGCCGGGCTGGCTGCCGACCACGAGATGGATCGCGTAGTTCTTCGCCCGGTCCGGCACCGGCAGGGCGCGGACGACCTTGCGCAACCGCATGACCTCCTCGCCGGTCGAGACCTGATGGATGACCGGCTGCTCGTTGCCGGTGGTGCGATCGACGATCGCGGCGTAATCGCGCAGCTCGGGGTAGCCGACGATGATCTTCATCAGGAAGCGGTCGAGCTGGGCCTCGGGCAAGGGGTAGGTGCCCTCCTGCTCGACCGGATTCTGGGTCGCCATGACGCAGTAGGGCTCCGAGAGCTTGATCGTGCGGGTGCCGACCGAGATCTGCTTCTCCTGCATCGCCTCGAGGAGCGCCGACTGCGTTCGCGGGGTCGCGCGGTTGATCTCGTCGGCGAGGACGAGGTTCGCGACGAGGGGGCCCTGCTGGAAGGTCAGCTCGTGACCGCCGCCCTCGGTCTCCACCAGGACGTTCGTGCCCTGGATGTCGGCCGGCATCATGTCCGGCGTGAACTGGATACGCGAGAAATCGATGTGCAGGGCCTCGCCGATCGACCTGACGAGCATCGTCTTGCCCAGCCCCGGCACACCCTCGAGGAGGACGTGCCCGCCCGCGAAGAGCGCGGTGAGGGCCGCATCGATGACCTTCTCCTGACCGACGATGAAGCGCTGGACCTCGGACTTGACCTTGCCGTGCACGTCGCGGAAGAGCTGCGCATCCTGCTCGGCGATCTGAACCTCTGGTGATGACACGATGGGATCCCTCAAAAACTGGGACGGGTGGACGAGAAGTAGTCGCGCACGAGCTGCTGCATCCAGGGCAGGAGTCGCGGGCGCGCGACGTGACCGGTCGGTGCGGAGCGACGACCCCGATCGGCGGCGATCGCGGGATCGCCGGCCTCGGCCTGGGGCTCGATCTGCTCCTGGGTGATCTTGCTCATCCCC
>JBFIHP010000512.1:0-3279 GCA_041601735.1 Planctomycetota bacterium
GCCCCGCGCGGGCAGGCCCGAGAGCGCGACCCGGAGGCTGTTCCGGGTCGCAAAAACCGACTCAAGTAACTATTATGAATCAACTTATGTCGCTTAACGGTCGCGCCGCGGCCCCTGGAGGCCTCCGACGACCCAGGTCGCGAGGCGAGTCGCCGACCGCGCGCGCCTCGTCGCCGCGACCGCGGAGGGTCCCGTCCGCCGCCGCCGCGGGGCCCGGGGCGCCCGGCCCCCCGATCGACGCGGCGGAGCGGCCAAAAAAAGGCCCCGGAGTCCGGGGCATTTTCGGGTTCAACTGGATGGAAATGGCCTCCAGGAGGCCTTTCGACGCCGTCGGGACCGGCTCTCAGTCGTCGCGAAACTCGATCTCGACCCCGAGTTCGCGCATGTAGGCCACGGCCTCGTCGAGGCGATCGTCGTCGCCCTCGAGTTCGAGCGCGACGAAGCGCACGTCGTCGTACACGGTCGCCCCGAAGATACTGAAGACGAGCCCGAAACGGCTGGTCAGCGTCGACAGGATGGGTTGATCGATGGCCGCCTGATTGAAGGTGAGGAAGAGTCGTCGTGTAGTCATGGCTGCGGGATAGAAGCACATCCGGAGTTCGGAGACAAGACGCGGGCCAAAAGGCGCCGGAGAAGGCGCAGGGAGCCACCCAGGGCGAGGACGCCGAGAGCCAGCCCGGCCTGGCCGGCCAGGACCGGCCGGGCCCCCGGCAGGGCGTAGAGCTGCTCGCCGAGCAGGAACTCCCGGTAGAGCCCCTCGTTCTTGAAGAGATCGACGCCGAGCAGGTGATCGCAGGCGCCGGGCCAGGGCGTGAGACGGAGGATCAGATCGAGCCCCGCCTGGAGCCGGATCGGGTCGGAGGTCCGGGCGATCCAGGAGTCGGCCAGGAAGGGCAGGAAGACCGCCGCCGCCGGCAGGGCCAGGCCGGCGAGGGCGGCGAAACGGCGAGCACCGGCCAGATGCGCGGCCCCCAGGGCGGCCAGGGCGACGAGCAGCGGCCCGGCGCTCCACAGGGCCAGGTCAGCGGCATCGAGTCCGGCCCGGCGCGCGGTCACCAGCACGGCGGCCGCGGTCGCGAGCGCGAGAAGCCCGATGCGCGACGGCAAGGTCAGACGGCGCCCGGGGGCCGCCTCGAGGCTCAGCACCGCCAGGATCGGGAGCAGGAGGAAGAGCCAGAGCAGCCGGAGCAGCTCGGCCACGGTCCCCGCCCCCGGCAGGAGCAGGGGCAGGAGGGCGCCGAGGCCCACGAGGAGCGCCGGAGCGCCGATCCGGCTCAGGACTTCAGCGCGGCGAGGCATTCTTCGATGGCCTGGAGGGCGTAGAGGGTGCAGAGGGCCTCGGAGCCCTCCTGCCAGCGACCGTTGCGGTCGTTGACCCAGCCGCCGTCCTCCCGCTGGAGCGCGAGCAGCTTCTCGATCATCGCCTCGGCCCAGTTGACCCGGGTCCCGCCGCCGGTCTCGAACTCGAGATCACCGTAGACCCGGAGGCACTTCGCCATGCTCAGGTAGTAGTAATAGAGGCCCTGGTAGGACTCGTTGCCGCCCTTGCCGGTCGGAAAGCCCGGGTGCCGGTCGAGATCGAAGTTTCTCTGGCACCAGGCCACGACCGCCTTGACGCGGGGGTCGTTCCGGTCGAGCCCGCAGAAGAGGTAGCTCTTCAGCAGGGCGTAGGACATCGAGCCGTAGCTCCGGAGCACGCGCCGCCCGTCGGGCTGGACCTCGACGCCGGCCTTGCTCTCGCCCGGCAGGTAGATGGCGCCGCCGTCGTTGCCCGGCCGGATCTCGTTGCCGTCCTCGTCCTTCCAGACCTGGTCGTTGGTCTCGCTCCAGTTCTGGCAGCGCTCGAGGAACTTCAGGGCCCGCTGGTAGAAGGCGTGGTCCTCGGGCAGCCCGGCGCGGCGCACCGCCTCGATCGCGAACTGCGCGTTCGAGAGGTCGGGCCTCAGGTCGCCGCCGTAGCCGATGCCGCCGTAGAAGCGGTCGCCGGGCTGATAGCCGGTGTCCTCACGCGCCTGCAGGCGGACCAGGAAGTCCCGCGCCTTCGAGATCGCGTCGGCGTAGCGGTCGTCGCCGCTCAGGACCAGGGCCGTGAGGGCCACGCTGGTGACGTAGTTGGCCGAATCCCGCTCGTAGATCGAGCCGTCCGGCTTCTGCAGGGAGACCAGCCAGTCGAGGACGTTGCGCACGATGGGGCCGTCGTCGCGGCTGTTGTAGCGCCTGGGGCTCTCCATGTAGGCGATGGCGGCCATGGCGGCGAAGCCCGGATGCCGCGATCCGGTGGGATCGGCCGGGGAGAAGCCGACCTGACCGCTCTTCAGGTCGTGATAGGGCTTCAGGAAGCGGATGCCGGCATCGACGGCCTCCTTGGCCCGGTCCTTCAGGGGCGCCTTCGGCTCCTGGTTCGCGGCGGCCGGGCCGTTCTTCTCCGCGTTTCCGGCGGTGGTCGGGGCCGCATCGTCGCCGCAGGCGGCGAGCGCGAACAGGGCGAGAAGCAGGCCGGCGGTCCTCGTGATCATCATTCCTCATCTCCCTTGCTGCTGTCCGTCACCGATGACGGACCCGTGGCCCTCGTCCGAACGGAATCGGCGAGGGAGGGTTCGCTCCGCTCGCGTCCGCGGCGGGAAATCTCCTGGATCGGGCAGCTCTCGCAGGCGCGGCGCCGACGCAGCCAGCCGCGCAGCAGGAGGAGCGCGGCGAGGGCGACGATGCCGTAGACGAGCCAGGCCTGGAGGTTCTCGTCCATGTCAGTAACCGAGCGCCCGACCGATCTGCCAGACCGCGAAGGAGGCCAGCCAGGCCAGCACGGTCATGTAGCCCAGCATGAAGAGCGGCCAGCGCCAGGAGTTGGTCTCCCGACGGACCACGGCGAGCGTCGACATGCACTGACAGGCGAGGACGAAGAACACGAGCAGGCTCAGGCCCGTGAGCGGTCGGTAGAGTCGCCGGCCGGTCACCGGATCGCTGGCCTCGCGAAAGCGCTCCTGCAGGAGCACGACGTTGTCCTCGTCGTCGCTCGTGCCGAGGATCTGCGCCATGGTCGAGACCAGGACCTCGCGCGCGGCGAAGGAGGCCACGAGGCCGACTCCGATCTGCCAGTCGAAGCCGAGGGGCTCGATCGCCGGCTCGATGGAGCGGCCGATGCGCCCGGCGAAGCTCTCGCGCAGGCGGACGGCGTCGGCGCGGCGCTCGGCCAGGGCGAGGCTCGCCTCGACCTCGTCACGCTCGGGGCTTCCGGACGGCATGGCGGCGAGCTGCTCCTCGAGGCCCGCCGCTTCCTCC
>JBFIHP010000513.1:0-3278 GCA_041601735.1 Planctomycetota bacterium
GCTGTAGATCGTGTAGCCGAGCGTGGGATCGGCACGATTCCACAGCGGTGTGGCGCCCGTCGATCGGTGAGGCGCGTGACAGAAGATGCAGATGCGCCCGTCCGAGACCGCACGCTGGCTCCCGATCCCCGATGCGGACAGGTTGTGCTTGGTATCGACGATGCTCTGCTGCCCTGGTGAGAGGGCTGCCATCAGGGCGAGGATGGCGGTGATGAGGATGCAGCGTCCGCTGGTCGTGACCTTCATGGCGAGGCCTCCAACATGTCTCCCGTGATCGATCCCGATTCGACGAGAGGCTGGTATTCGAAGACCTGGATCCTCCGGTTGAAGGAATCGCAGATCCAGATGCGGTCGTGGGCATCGATGTGGATGCCCCCGGGGAGCCAGAACTCGGCCGGGCCCTGTCCTTCTCTCCCGAAGACGATGAGGAGCCGGCCCTGGCGGTCGAAGACCTGCACGTTCTCGAAGCGGGCATCGACGATGTAGATGTGGCCGTCGGAATCCACGGCGACTCCCTTGGGGAGGGCGAGGTCTCCCGGCGCATCCCCGGCCCTCCCGATGATCACCTCGGCGGCCCCCTGGGCGTCCAGGCCCTGGACTCGCTGGTTTCCGGCGTCGGCGACCCAGACCAGATCGGGCCCGGCCCAGATGGCACAGGGGAAGTTGAGTTCGCCGCGTCCCGTGCCTCTCCGGCACAGTCGGCGGGCCAGTCCGCCATCCGGCGCGAGCACCTTGATGTCGTGCGCGCCGCCGTCCAGGACCCAGAGTTCGTGGGTCGCCTCCTTCCAGGCCAGGGCGACCGGACGGGCGATGTCCGTCGGACTCTCGACCAGGAGCAGCACCTCGCCCGAGGAGTCGTCGATCCGCCAGATCCGACCGGTCCCCGAATCGCAGACGTGGATCGTGTTCTCCGGACCGAGGGCCAGGCCGACCGGACTCATCAGCGGCGACTCGCCGAGCGCCCGGAACTCCTCGTGGCTCCGTGCCGCGAGATCGATGCGGTGCAGGGATCTGGCGCCCGGGTCGGTCACCCAGAGCCGGTTTCCGTCACGACTGCGCACGACCGTACGAGGCCCGGACATGCTCTCCGGATCGTCGCCGCCGAACAGGAAGTCGCCGAGGGACTCGAGGGCGCCGCGGGCCGGCTTCAGATCCTCCGAGGTGGCGATCTCGCCGACCCAGACGATGCGTGCCTGCTCCGGAGGCGGCGGCCAGCGAGGTCCGTCGGCGGGGGTCTCGAGCAGCGGCCCGGCGACGGAGCTGCAGCCGGCCAGGATCATCATGAAGGCAGCCGGTGCGAAGCGGATCACCTCAGAACCTCCTCGTCAGTTGTAGCAAGAGGAGCCAGGACTCCGCGACGGAGAAGGGGCTCTCGTAGTCGGTATAGCGGCCGCTCAGGGCCATTTCGAGCTGATTCACGACCCAGTTGATCCGGAGCTCCACATCGATTCCGTCGTCGTCGCCCCGGACGTCGTCGCTTCCCAGCCGCCAGGTCGCCTGGATCTGGGCGTTGAAGGTATCGTCGAGCCTCTGGCGGTAACCGGCCCGGATCAGGTAGAGCTCGCTCGTCCGCTCCCGCGGGAAGCGTTCCCGACGTCGAGTCCAGCTCGCGCCGGCCGTGGCCCGGCCGCCCCAGTCGAATTCGTGGCGGAGGTCGGCGCCGAGCCGGATGCGATCGAAGGCGTTGATGTTCGAGTCGCGATCCTCGTACTCCGCGAAGGCCCGGATCCAGGGGCGGTCGTAGTCCAGGCCGACCGCGTGGGTGATCGAATCCTCGAAGGTCGGAGCCGGGCCGCTCGCGATGTCCACCGACTGGTCGAGGCGCACGTAGCGATAGTAGACGCCGAGGCCGAAGTCGAAGTCGTGACGGACCGTCGCGCTCAGGATGTTCGTGCTCAGGCGGTAGCTGCCGCCCGCATCGTAGAGATAGTCGACGAAGATCGTCGAGCCGTTCTGGAGGGCCCCGCCGATGATGCGCTCGATCTGGAGGGACTGGCCGATCGGCACGATCTGGTAGTCGATCCCGGCGAGGAAGACCGTCACGCCGTCCGGGGCCGTCACGAAGATCGTGCTCGCGACGATGTTGTCGTTGTTCAGGTTGACGGGGTCCGGGTCCTGGAAGGTGTGGACCTCGTCGAGGACCTCGACGAGCTGACTCCCGACGTTCCGGCGGTCGTCGCTGCGGATCTCGCCGCTGACGCCGGCGCTCAACGTGCCGACTCCGGTGTCCTTGCGATAGTTCAGCGCCAACCGGAGCCCCAGCTCGTCCTCCTCCCCGCTGGGCGCGAGCTCGATGAATCGGGCATACCCGGAGAGGGTGGTGGTCAGGCTCCGGTAGAGCTGGTGCGTCAGATAGCTGGTGAGCTCGATGCTGTCGGTCTCGACGTCCGGGACGTCGAGTCGCGTTCCGCGGGCGAGGCTGCGCAGCTCGAATCCGAGTCCGAAGTCGAGGGACTCGTCGAGGTCCAGGCGAAGCTGCTCGCGCCACCGCGAGTCCTGGCTCTCGAAGGTGCCGGACTGCTCGAGGTAGGTGATCGAGCTGTCGAGGCTGTGTTCGTCGTCCTCGCCGAATTCATAGGTGTGGCGAACCAGGATGCGATCGTAGTCGAAGTCGAGGTCCGTGAGGTCCTCCTCGAAGGTCCGGTGCTCGAACTCGATGCGGAGGTCGTCCTGCCGCGCCAGCGACAACGTGACGTTCGCCTTCAACTGCGTGCTGGTCTGCTCCTGGTCCGGCTCGGTCCCCGAGAGCGCGTCGAGCCTCGTGTTCTGGTGATTGAACTGGAGATTCACCGTCGCATCCCGGGCGAAGATGTTCCAGATCGCGCCGTAGCTCTCGTTGGTCGCCTGGAGGCTGGATCGGAACAGGCGGCTCACCAGTCCCTCGTCACGGCGCGCGAAGAAGGTGAACGGGTAGTTCTTCTTGCCGAGGACGACACCCTGGAGGTCGAATTCGTTGAGGTATCCCAGGCGATCCGATCCGTCGTTCTCGCCGGCCTGGACCTGGCTGTAGTCACGCTGGACCAGGCCGAATCCCGCGCCCAGCGAGAACGCGAGGAGATTGGGATGGTAGACGTAGCCCTCGGTGAGGGCATGAAGCGACTCCTCGAGCCAGAACTCCTCGGTCTTGCGAGTGTCTCCCGGCGCGCCGGTTTCCTCGCCGCGGGCCTGGGCGAGGATCTCCAGCGACCCCCCGAGGCGGGTCAGTCCGACGGACTGGATCGGTCTCTCCGGTCCCTGGACGCAGCCCATGAGGATGACGAAGGAGAGCGCCGAGAACA
>JBFIHP010000514.1:0-3275 GCA_041601735.1 Planctomycetota bacterium
CCTCCATCAGCGAGCCGAAGGACAGCTGGAAGTGGAAGTCGGCGTCGTCGTGGCCGCGAGCGAGCAGCGCCCCGGCCGTACGGGCGCAGGCGACGTGGGGCAGCTCGAGGCCGGGCAGCTCGAGAACGAAACAGGTCTCGCCGATCAGCTCGGCGGTCGCGCCGGGCGCGCCGACACGGACGACCTCGGCCACCTCGGAGGCGAGGCGATCGAGCTCGTCGTCGGTGGCGAAGCCGTTCGCGATCTCGTGCAGGAGCGCGGCCGCGCGCTCCGGCGCGGCGCCCGCCTCGAGCAGCCTCTCGCGCTTCCCGGCCAGGGGGTCCGGTCGCAGGAAGAAGATCGCCGCGGCGACGAGCAGGAGCAGCGCGGCGGCGAGGGCGGTCGCGAGCCGGTGATCGATGCACCAGTTGCCCAGGCGGCGACCGATGCCCGTCGGCCGGAGCCAGCCCTCGATGTCGCGGGCGAGTTCGGCACCGGAGCGATGGCGATCCTCTACCCTCTTCGCCGTTGCCCGGAGGAAGATCGCATCGAGACTGCGCGGGATGTGGGCGCCGACCTCGCTCGGCCGCGGGACCGGACGGTTGAGGATCTCGTCGACGATATCCTCACGCCGGCGACCCTTGACGACGCGTTCGCCGGTCAGGAGCTCGTGGAAGGTGACGGCGAGGCTGTAGATGTCCGAGCCCGGCCCGAGCCCGCTCCAGCCGAGGCTGACCTGCTCGGGCGACATGTAGGGCCAGGTCCCGGCCGGCTTCCCGGCGGCGAGATGGCTCTCCTCGGCGTGGATCGCGAGCCCGAAGTCGATCAGGTAGGGCACGCGCCCGCGCGCCAGCATGATGTTCGCCGGCTTGATGTCGCGGTGGAGGAGACCGTTCTCGTGGATCGCGTCGAGGGACCAGGCGAGGTCGCGGAACCACTGCATGAAGCGCGGGAGGTCATCGATCTCCGCGCCCAGGCCCGGCGGGGTCGCGCGCTCCGAGTCGCTCGTCGGAGGCTCGTCGTCGAAGTCGACGTGGAAGGAGGACTCGCCGTCCCGGCGGCGGCGGATCACCTCGCGGAGATCGACCCCATCGATGAACTCCTGCGCGAACCAGACGCAGCCCGACTCGACGCCGGTATCGAGCACCTTGGGGACATGGGGCAGGTTGAGCTCGGCGAGCCGCGCCACCTCGGCCCGAAGGGCCTGGACGAGGCCCGGATTCTCGTCGATCGCGACCAGCTTGATCACCGCGGCCGCGCCGGTCTTCCGTCGGGTGGCCCGGTGCACACGCCCCATGGCGCCCTTCCCGAGGAAGGCGCCGAGCTCGAAGTCCCCGAGAACCGCCGGAAGGGCGACGGGGTCGCCCGCGGCGCGCTCGGAGGGCGTGACCCGAAGGGTCTCGTCCGGGGGTCCGACCGGCTCCTCGCGAGGAGGCCTGTCCTCATCTCTCGGCGGCACGATTCGATTCCCTCTCTCGATCCGGGCCCTCGATCATAAGGCGGGCGATTCGGTCGCGGGCGGCCAAAAACCGGAAAACGCGCGCGCGACGAGGTCCCGGGACCCGTCGTATCGACTCGCGAGGCTCGCCTCCGGGCGACTCGAGGTCAGCGCCGCCGGTCGATCCGACCCTCCGCAAAGGCGCCGGGAAGGCTCCAGCCGCCGTCGGCGAGCAGGACCGATCCGGTGATCCAGGCGGCGCGCGCAGAGGCGAGGAGAACGACGAGTTCGGCGATCTCGGCGGCCCGGCCGAAGCGACCGAGCGGGATCGACTCGCGGACACCGCGTTCGAGTTCCTCCGAGGGCCAGAGGCGATCGCCCGCCCCCTCGCTGACGAAGGGCCCCGGCGAGACCGCGTTGACCCGGATGCCGTGCTCGGCCCACTCGGCTGCGAGCGTCTTCGTCATCGCCTCGACGCCGGCCTTGGCGCAGGCCGAGTGCACGACGCCGGGCTTGCCGGTGGTCGCGTAGGGCGCCGAGATGTTGACGATCGCTCCCGAGCCCTGCCGCTGCATCACCCGTCCGACCTCGCGCGAGACGTAGAAGACGCCGTTCAGGGCGATGTCGATGACGGTGGCGAAGGCCTTCGGGGCGAGCAGTAGCGAGGGTCGGATGAAGTTGCCGGCGGCGTTGTTGACCAGGACGTCGATGCGGCCGAGCTCCTCGGCGAGGCCGCGCACGACGCGGCGCACGGCCTTGTCGTCGCGGACGTCGAGGGCTGCGCTGCGGACCTCGAAGCCCTCGCGTTCGCCCCGCGAGAGCAGTTCGGCATGATGGGCTCGGTCACGACTGAGACAGACGACCCGCGCACCGGAGCGACCCAGCCGGGTCGAGATCTCGAGCCCGAGCCCCGTTCCTCCCCCGGTGACCAGCGCCACCTGCCCGTCGAATTCCCTGGTCGTCGTCATCGTCCGGCCTCCTTCTTCGCGCGGCCATGCTGGCCGACCGGGCGCTCCCGGGCAAGACGGGGCCGCGGAAGGCGACGTCGCCGTCGGTTCCCCTCGTCCCGCGCCGCTTGTTATCAGGAGGGCCACGGAGAACGCGGGCACCGGCAATGCGCCGCCCCGCCCTCACCCCGATCGGAGAACCCCCGCATGCAGCGCGACGGACTGAGCGCCCTGTTCCTCGGCCCCTGTTCCGAGAACGATCACCTCCTCGAGCGCCTGCTCATCGACTTCGTCCGTGACCACGGCTACTGGCGCCGTAACTTCCACCCGGGGGACCGTCCGGCGATCTCGGGCGCCGACCAGAAGTCCGACGGTCACACCGCGATGATCGATCGGATGCGCGAGGAGCTCTTCGCGCTCTCGGCCGACCTCAAGAAGGCCGTCCCCTTCTTCTCGCCGCGCTATGTCGGTCACATGTCCTCCGACATCCTCTTGCCGGCCTTCATCGCCCGGGTGGTCACGACGCTCTACAACCCGAACAACGTCAGCGAGGAGGCCTCGCCCGTGACGCTCGAGAAGGAGCTCCAGGTCGGGAGCCAGCTCGCCCGGATGTTCGGGATGGCGACCGATGACGACGCGGAGCCCTGCGCCTGGGGGCATCTCACCTCGGGCGGCACCGTGGCCAACTACGAGGCGCTGTGGAACTTCCGGGCGCTCAAGTTCTGGCCGGTCGCGCTGGCCAGGGCCGCGCGAACCCGGAGGATCGAGCTCCCCGCCGTCGGTCCGCTCGCCAAGCCCCTCGCCGACCACGACGACTTCGAGCTCTCGAATCTCGACATCGACCAGGTCATCGCGCTACGCCGGGCCGCGGCCGAACGCCTGCGGGGAGAGCTCGAGCCCAAGGCCCTTCA
>JBFIHP010000515.1:0-3273 GCA_041601735.1 Planctomycetota bacterium
CCCGACAAGGAGAAGTCGGTGGTCGATGAGGCGGTCGAGCGCCTCGAGGCGGCCGGGGCCAACGTGGAGGACATCTACGCCGCCCGCGAGTGGATGCTCGCGAAGGCCGCCGAGCTGCCGGCCGACGGCTTCGAGGCCGGAGCCCTGGCCCGCCGCGCCGAGGACGCCTCGCGCGAGCTCGTCGAGGACTTCAGCGCCATCGCCTCCTCGCTCGACAGCAGGCAGGCCGGTACCGCGCGGAAGCTGATCGGCTGGGCCGAGGGCGTCATCGCCAAGGAGGAGGCGCGGCCGGCCGAGACCCGCGGCTCGCTGGCTACCAGCATCGAGCCGCACGTCCGGAGCCTCTACCGCATCGTCCTCACCGCCGAACCGAACAACGACGACCTGCGCCTGAAGGTCGGCTACACCGAGCACGTCACCGATCTCGCGGCCTACCTCGAACTCGAGTACCTGGACGAGGACCGCGACATCAAGAAGATCAACGAGCTGATCGAGAAGGTCGGTGACGCCCTCGAGACCTCGCCGAGCGGCAAGAAGTGGCTGCCGCCGAACTTCGACATGGCGGAGTACGAGGCGGTCAAGTCCCTGGTCGCGGAACGCAAGGCGGAGTTCGAGGAACGCCTGAAGGACCCCTTCCAGGCCGCCGCCCACCGGGAATTCCAGGAGATCACCCGCTACCTCAAGGAGGGCAAGAAGCTCGACGGCTACCAGTGGGTCGGCCGGACCCACAAGCCCTACCTCTTCGTCGTCGAGCGCGACAGCGCCTGGGACGAGACCGACGTCGCCGAGAAGAAGTTCAAGCAGCTGGAAGAGCTCATCACCCTCTTCCACGGCGAGTACGACGAGGTCTTCAAGCTCGAACCGATCGAGAAGCCGCTGCCGCTCATCATCTTCAAGCGCCCCTCGGCTTACCGCGAGTACGCCGTCGGCGCGACCCTCGCCGGCGCGCTCGGTCACTACGAGCACGGCACCGGCCGCATCGTCCTCTCGGACGGCGTCGGCCGTGACACGATGTTCCACGAGGGCACCCACCAGCTGGTGACCTTCCACACCAAGATCGACACGATCAGCAACTTCCTCACCCGCTCCTACTGGTTTCAGGAGGGCGTCGCGGAGTACTTCGGCGGCACCTCCGCCTACACCGATCCCGAGACCAAGGAGCTGCGCTTCGAGCTGGGCATGCTCCAGATCGGTCGGCTGAACTACTGGCGCGGCAACGAGAACGACGCCTACTCGCTCTGGGACCTGATGGGTCTCACCTTCGCCGACCGCCAGGCGAACCTCGCCAGCGGCCGCCAGGACAAGAACCTGATGGTCTACTCGCAGGGCTGGTTCCTGACCTACTTCCTCTACAACTTCCGTGTCGATGCCGAAAACGTGGTGCAGATCGACGAGAAGCCCCAGGGCAAGTACAAGGAGGGCTTCCTCAACTACTTCAAGGGCGAACTCGAGGGCAGCACCGGTCGCAACGAGCTCCTGAAGTGCCTCGGGATGTGGAAGGACGGCGCCGTCGACCAGGCGAAGTTCGACCAGATGGAGAAGGAGTTCACCGCCTACTACAACTGGGTCAACCGCAAGTCGGCGATGAAGTACCACGTCAAGGATCGCAAGCTGATCCCCTGGGACCAGGTCGAGAACCGGGGCCGCAAGATCGGCGAGAAGCTCGATGACACCCTCGACTACGAGGACGACTGACCGACTCCTGGAGCGCCGGCCTTAGGTGCTGTCGGGAAAGTGGTATGCGGTCGCGCGGACATGCGGTGCCAGGCACTTTCCGCCGGGGCGCATCACGATTCTGGTTCTCGGACGACCCGGAGAGCGCCCCGGCAGAAAGGTCCAGGCACCCTACGTCCCTCTTCTGGAGCGCCGGCCTTAGCCGGCATTCTTCCTGCGAGCGCGTGGCACGGAATGCCGGCTGAAGCCGGCGCTCCAGCCAGCGATCAGCGGACGAACTCGCCGCCCACCTTCAGCTCCTTCGCGTTCCAGGCGTCGGTCATCGCGTCGAGGTAGTCGTTGTACTCGACCTCGATGAGGTCGTAACCGGCGTCGTCGAAGATGCTGCGGAAGACGGGCAGGCCGTAGTCGCCCTTCTCGCCGATCTGCCGCTTCATGATCTCCATGAACTTGGCCTTGTACTTGCCGTTCTGGAAGTGATTCATGAAGTAGACCAGCGCCCAGCCCTGCGAGTAGACGTGGCTGTGGATGTAGTCGGCGGCCGCCTCGGCCTGGGGCCCCTTCTCCTTCTCCTTCTGGTGCTTGAAGCGGGTCCAGGTGAGGAGATCGATGAAGCTGATCCGCCGCTTCAGGTCCTTGCCGTCGCCGGCGACGGCGCGGATGCGCGAGTTGATCCGCCCGAAGCTGAACTTGCCGTCGTCGTTGCCGTGACCGCCGAAGTACTCGGCCACGCCCTCGTCGGACCACATCGAGCCGAAGGCGCCGAGGTGATTCGTCTTGGTGTAGAAGTTCATCAGCTGATGGGTGGCCTCGTGGAACATGACCTCGCGGAGCATGTGCTCCGGGTCGTTGCCCATGGAAGCCATGCCGAACTCGAGGGGCACGCAGAGCCGCTTGTTGTCCGGCTCGTAATGGGCCAGCGCGAAGGTCTTGTCGCGCTCCGGGTCCTTGATGCGGTTGTAGGCCTGGTAGTCCTTCATCGTCCGGAAGAGGACGATGGTGATGATCTTGGTCCGCTCGTCGGGCTTCAGCTCGACCGTGCCGCTGAAGTAGTCGATGAAGGCGTCTTTCAGCTGGGCGAGCCAGCCGTGGATCTTCTCGGCGATCTCCTTCTCGCCGCCCTCCTTCGAGGCCTGCACCATGAAGAGGAAGGGCTCCATCGCCACGCCGATGAAGGGCTGCGGCAGCAGGTTGTCGTTGGCGTCGCGGAGATGGACCTCGCGCTTCTCGGTGAAGGTGTTGAAGCTCCGGATCGTGTCGTCCGCCCGGGACAGGAAGGGGTGGTGACGCGCGCTGTCGAGTTCCTTCAGCAGGGCCTTGTGCTCGGCCTTGAGGGCGTCGTCGATGTCCCAGCTCTCGGTCTTGAAGCGAGCGACCTCGGCCCCGAGCGCCTTGATCCGGGCCCTGACATCCTCGGTCACGTAGAGCCGATCCGCATCCTCGTCGAGCTTCTTCATGTCGAGAGTCAGGGGCTCGCGGCCCGTGACGCGGGGTCGCTCGCCGGTGTTGGCGCCCTCGTCGATCTTGATGTTGTCGGCGTCGAAGATGCTGGAGCCGTCCTTCTTCGGTTCCTCGACCGGCTTCTCCTGCTTCTTGCCC
>JBFIHP010000516.1:0-3259 GCA_041601735.1 Planctomycetota bacterium
CGAGTCGGAGGCGCGGTACCGGATGAGGGTCGATCGGGCGCTCGAGATGGTCATGCCGGTGAAGAACGTCGAGGACGTCCTCGACCCGAAGATCCTCTCCCGCCTGCTGGGCACGAGCGCGAGCTTCGTCTTCGGCTTCTTCGGCGAGGCGATGGTCATCCTGATCTGCATGCTGCTGATCCTGCTCGAGACCGACCGCCTGCCGGGAAGGCTTCGACGGGTCTATGGCGAGCAGCGCGCGGAGCGGATCCTCTCGGTCTTCACCGACGTCAACAAGAGCGTCCAGCGCTACGTCTCGCTCAAGGTCCTCATCAGCTTCATGACCGCCTTCATCTCGATCGTGATCATGCAGATCTTCGAGCTGCACTACGCGCTCACCTTCGGAATCGTGGTCTTCCTGTTCAACTTCGTGCCCTACATCGGCTCCGTCTTCGCCACGCTCCTGCCCTGCCTGACCGCGCTCCTCCAGTTCGAGCGGCCGCTCACCGCCCTCTGGCTGGCCATCGCCCTGGCCGGTGCCCAGCAGCTCATCGGCAACGTGATCGAGCCTCGGGTCCAGGGCAAGGGCCTGTCGATCAGCCCGGTCGTCATCATCCTGGCGCTCGGTTTCTGGGGCTGGCTCTGGGGCATCAGCGGGATGATCCTCGCGGTGCCGATCACCGTCACCATCCGGATCATCCTCGAGCAGTTCGAGACGACGAAGCGCCCCGCCATGATGCTCGGCAGCGACGGCTGATCGGCCTCTGGGCGGCTCAGGAGGCGACCGGAAGCGCTTCTGACGCCTTGTCATTTCCGCCGATCTTGTTATCCCGAAGGCATGGTGAGATCGGCCAGGAAACAGCTCGAGATCCGTGAACGCGAGGACCGCATCGTCGAGGTCGCGCGCGAGATCCTCCTCCGTGAGGGCTTCCCCGCGCTGAACATGGACCGCATCGCCCGCGAGATCGGCTGGTCGCGCGGCACGATCTACCAGCACTACGCCTCGAAGGAGGACGTCCTCGCCGCGATGATGGTGCAGACCCACGCCCGCCGGGTCGAGCTCTTCGACAGCGCGGCGAAGCGCCCCGGCAGTCCGAGGCAGCGCATCGCCGCCATCGGCGTCGCGATCGACGTCTTCATGGAACTCCACCCCGGCTACTTCAAGGCCGAGCAGATCGTCGCCCTCACCGCCGACCAGTCGAAGGTGCGCTGGGAGCGCGTGGATCACTGCTACGCCCAGGACAACCGCTGCTTCGACGTCGCCTGCGGCATCGTCCGCGAGGCGATCGAGCGCGGCGACCTGGTCCTGCCCGAGGACGTCGCTCTCGAGACCGTCGTCTTCGGCCTCTGGTCGATCAACTTCGGCGCGCACTTCATCGGCAGCGCGATGAGCAAGTGGCCCGAGCTCGGCATCCAGGGCACGATCTACGACGGGCTGAGCTTCAACATCCTGGCCATGCTCGACGGCCTCGGCTGGCGCCCGCTCTCGACCGAATTCGACTACCGCGCCTTCGCCAAGGAGGAGCGGGAACGCATCCTGGCCGACCGCCTCGCCGAACACGAGGCCTGAGACCGGAAAGCAGCGAGGACCCCCGATGCTTCGATCGACGTCGTTCGCAGTCCTCATCCTGTTGCTGGCGGCCTGTGGCGGTCACGAGACCGACGAGGCCGCGTCCTCGACGACGAAGGCCGAGGACCCGCGCGGACTCGCCGCCCTCGACGCCTGGATCGCGGAGAACCCGGCCACGAAGTCGGAACCGAACTGGCGCCTCTTCCTGCCCTGCCCCCTCTGGGACGTGGACCTCGACCCGACCAAGGAGTATCGCTGGAAGCTCGAGACAACCCGCGGCGACATGACCTTCGAGCTCTTCTCGGACCGGGCACCGAAGCACGTCATGAGCGTCGCCTATCTGAGCCGGATCGGCTTCTACGACGGCCTGAGCTTCCACCGGGTCATCACCGGCTTCATGGCGCAGGGCGGTTGCCCCAAGGGCGACGGCAGCGCGGGGCCCGGCTACGAGTTCCACGGCGAGTTCCACCCGAAGAACCCCGGCCACGAGGCCGCCGGCATGCTCAGCACCGCCAACATCGGCCGTCCCGGCACCGACGGCAGCCAGTTCTTCATCACCTTCCGACCGACCCCGCATCTGGACGGCAAGCACACGGTCTTCGGTCGGCTGATCGAAGGCGAGGAGGTCCTCCGGCGCCTCGAGAAGGTGGGCAGTCCCGAGGGCACCCCGACCGCGGTCGTCAAGATCGTGAAGGCCACCATCATCGAGCGCTGACACCCCTGCCGCGGCCGCTTGGGAGCCTGCCGGGCCGAGGTTAGAGTTCGCGGCGCCGCGGATCACCCCCGGCGTCCCCTGGTCCCATCCGAGCCTGTTCATGAGCGTTTCCTGCGGCATCGTCGGCCTGCCGAACGTCGGCAAGAGCACCATCTTCAACGCCCTCACCGCGGCCCAGGCCGAGCAGGGCAACTACCCCTTCTGCACGATCGAACCCAACGTGGCGGTCGTGGAGGTTCCCGACCCGAACCTCCACACGATCCACGAGTTCATCGAGACCGAGCGGGTCGTGCCGACCCATCTTCGGATCGTCGATATCGCCGGGCTCATCGCCGGCGCCTCGAAGGGTGAGGGCATGGGCAACCAGTTCCTGGCCAACATCCGCGAGTGCGACGCGATCATGCAGGTCGTGCGCTGCTTCGAGGGGTCCAAGGTCGTCCGCGAGGGCGCGGTCGATCCGATCACCGACATCGAGATCATCGAACTCGAGCTGGTCCTTGCCGACCTCGAGACCGTGAGCCGCGCGCTCGAGCGTTCGGCCAAGAAGTCGCGCACGGGCGACAAGGACGCGCTCTTCGAGAAGGCCGTCCTCGAGAAGGCCAAGGTCGTGCTCGAGGAAGGCCGACTCCTGCGCACCGAGCCCTTGAAGCCCGAGGAGGCGGCGGTCCTCCGCCCGCTCTGCCTCATGACCTCGAAGCGCATGCTCTACGTCGCCAACGTCGCCGACGACGATCTCGACGGTCGGAGCGAACACACGCAGAAGGTCGCCGCCTGGGCCGAGAAGAGCGGCGCCGAGTGGCTCGCGATCTGCGGCGACCTCGAGTGCGAGCTGCGCCAGATGGGCGAGGACGATCGCAGGGGATTCATGGCCGAGCTGGGCATCGAGAAGCTCGGGCTCGACCGTCTGATCCAGTCAACATACAAGCTGCTCGGCCTGCAGACCTTCTACACCGCCGGTGAGAAGGAGATCCGGGCCTGGACCATCAGGTCCGGCA
>JBFIHP010000517.1:0-3252 GCA_041601735.1 Planctomycetota bacterium
ACCTGCGCGGCCTGAAGGAGCTGGGCGTCCAGCGCCTCATGCTCGAGGGCGGCGGTCGGGTGCTGGGCTCCTTCTTCGCCGCCGACCTCGTCGATCTCGCCCAGGTCTTCACCGCCCCGCTCGTCCTCGGCGACCCCGAGGCGCGGGGGGCGATTCACGGGCCGCCGCTCGCGAGACTGGCCCAGGCTCGCCGACTGGAGTTCCTCGAGCATCGCAGCCTGGGGAGCGACCGCTTCGATTCGCTCCGCGTCCTGCGCTGAACGCTCGAGGTGAAGGGGTCGGCCGATCGACCCGCGGCGAGTCCACGAACGGGACTCCTTCTCGTCCACCCCATCCCGACGAGCCCGGTCCTTTCCGTTGTCAATGACCTTGGGCTTCGATCCGGGGACGACCGGCCGACTCGATGATGAGGACGACGATCATCGCGGATCGGACCCCTCCGATCCGAAGCTTCCCGTGGTGGCTCGGTTTCTCGCGCCGGCGCAGACCGGTCTCATCGCCCCGAGTTCGCGATCCGGTTATCATGCCGCGATGAAAGGGCACGCCATCCTCCAGCTCCTCGTCCTCGCCCTCCTCGGAGCCTGCGCCTCGCCGGAGGCCTCGCGGGACGCGGCGCCGGACCCCCGCGTCGCGGCCGACCTCGAGCTCGCGACCGAACTCCTCGGTCGCGGCCGGCGGAGCGAGGCTCGTGAGCTGCTCGAGGGCATCATCGAGCGCGCGGTCTACGAGGTCGAGGCTCACCGCCGTCTGCAGAACCTCCGCATCGAGTCCCGCGAGCGCAACGCGCTCCTCCGCGAGTACGCGAGTCGCCTCGCTGCCGAGCCGGATCGCGGCGAGTGGCACTACCTGCTGGGGCGCCTCCTCCATCGGATCGAGGACCAGCGGGCCGCCTTCCAGGCGGCCCGCGATCGCGATCCGACGCTGCCCTGGGGGCACTACGGCCTGGCCTGGGCCGCTCTCGTCGAACTCGATCTCGCGACCGCGCGCCGTCACGTCGAGAGCTGTCTGCGCGCGGCGCCCGGGCACCCGCTCGCCCGGGTCCTGCTCGCCCGGCTCATGCTCCTGCAGCAGAAGCCCGCCGAGGCCGGCATGCTCCTCGACACGCTCCTGAAGCAGCATCCCCGGCTGACCGAGGCCTGGAGCCTCCGCGCGTCGGTGGCTGCGGCCGCCGGCGATCGCGACCTCGAGATCGCCGCCCGGGCGCGCGTGCTCGAGCTCGACCCCTTCGCGGCGGACGAGCGCAACCGACTCGTGGCGATCATCGAGCAGGGCGCCGGCTCCGCGGCCGCGCTGCTCGCTCTCGACGCCCTGCGCCCGCCGCCCGAGGGCAGCGATCCCTCCTGGTACGTCGCCCTGGCACGCATCGAGCGCGCGCGCGGCCGCGCCGCGGCGTCGAGGCTCCTGGCACGGCAGGCCTTCGACGCCGGCCGCCGGGACCTCGTCCTGCGCGAGATCCTCGAGAGCGGTCCGGACTGGCTGGCCGCTCGGCTCGAGTACTACGGACTCGAGGGCGGCGCCCTGCCTGCCGCCCTCGTGAATCTCCTGTCGGCGCCGACGCCGGACGATCCGAAGGCGCTCTTGCGGCGGGCGGGCGACCTCTTCGCCGTGGGCTTCGTGAATCGCGCCGAGCGCGCCGCCCTCGCCGCCCTCGAACTCGATCCCGATCGTGCCGCGCCCGTCGTCGCGCGGATCCACGCGCATCGCCGGGTCGAGGCGCGGCTGAAGCTCCTGGTCGATCGTCTCGACGACGAGAGCTCCGGCGCCGTCGGCGAGGAACTCGAGGCCTTCCTGGATCGACTGGCGGAGATCATCGAGGAGGAAACCGGCTACGCGGCGGGGGAGGGCAACGAGATCCTAGGACTCCCGCTCGTGGGTTCGGCGCTGGATTCGACGGGGGCGCTCTCGGGCTCGATCAACGGCTACTTCCGCCGGACCAACCAGATCCTCTATGCCGGTCGTCTCGCCGGGAGCCGGGTGCAGGCGATGCTCTTCACCATGCTGGGCGGCCCGCGCGAGGTCCGCCCCGCGGGATGGTCGTTGGAGCGATCCTGCCAGGAGGTCGTCGGCATGCTGGCGGTGACCCGGCCCGCCGACGCGCTCTTCGGTGACAGCGGCGGCCGCGCGCTCTTCGGCGGCTACTACCTCGACCTCGACGTGCTCGTTCCCTGGCAGGCCCGTTTCGGCGAGGTCACGGGGATCGCGCCCGAGGAGCAGCGGCGCCTCCTCGAGGACGAAGGCCTGCCCGCGGCCAACGACCGTGAACTGCGCGACATCGATCGGCCCGGCGACGCGGCCGACGCCCTCGTCCTGCGGACCTTCGCGATCCACGGGAGCCTGCCGCTGATCGAGCACGTGCGCATTCACGAGCAGGGGCATCTCATCGACAGCCAGCGCTACCTGCCGATCTGGAGGAAGATCCTCCCCAACCTCGCGCTGCTGCTGCGGAGCGGCTTCGACTCCACCGCCGTCATGGCCGACCTCGAGGCCGCGGCCGAACTCCACGCCCTGCGCGCGGGCCCGGCGCCGCACCTCGTCCTCGCGGAGATGATCCGCGCCCTGCCGCGCGGCCCGGATGCAGGTCCGCACTCGCGGGGCTATCGCGAGATCCTGCGGGCCTTCATCGACGAGCTGGCCCGCCGGCTAGACGAATTCCCGGCTCTGCGTCGCGATCGCATCCTACTGCACCAGCTGCACCGCCTCCGCGAGGAGGAGATCCGCGCCCTCGCCGCGGCGCTCTGAGCGGGTCGGTCGAGCCGACCGTGTTCCCCGCCGCCATGCCTGGTCGCGGTTCTCGAGGCGCTTCCTCTCGCAAGCCCCGCCCGGGGCGACGTCCGCGTCACCTGAACGGAGGATCAGAACCTTCTCCCGTCTGCATTTCCACTGCGCGGTCGATGGTCGCAGCTCGGGGATTCCGCTCGCATGATGGGGGATGGCGCACGAGAATCAGATCGGTTCAAGCCGAGGAATCGCCATGAAACGCCTGCTCGCTCTCGCCTCCTTCTGCGTCCTCGTTGCCGTTCTGGTGACCGATCGCTCACCGCAGACCCTCGGTCGCGCCGAGTCGGGCGGCACGGGTTATTCGCTGCACGCATGGAACGACCTCGGCATGCACGCGATCGACTCCGATCACTCCGTCTTCTCCCTGCAACCTCTCTTCAACACCATCGAGGCTCAGCTGGTCGATGGCGAGGGCACGCTGGTCACCGGAGACACCGGCCTCCTGGTCACCTACGAGGCGGTCGCCGATCCCGC
>JBFIHP010000518.1:0-3239 GCA_041601735.1 Planctomycetota bacterium
CCCGACGGCCGCCACGACGATCTGACGACCGGCGAGCCCATCGGCCCGGCGTTCGAGCGCCGACCCGAGCTCGACCGCGAATCCGCTTGCCGCCACGGACGTGGTCGGATCGACGAGGAAGTAGATGGCTCCCGTCTTCGGCCTCTCCCCCTCGTCGCCGGAGAGGACCGCATCGAGAGCGCCCGCGATCCCCGAATTCACCGAGGTGTAGCGCCCCGCCGTCGCGGCCCCCTGGGCCGATGCCGTCACGGCGAAGGCCAGGACGAACAGGGCGATGACCAGGACCGGATGAGCCTTCATGACGGCGATCATATCATCCGGCCCCGGGAATCCCGGCTGGGAGTCCTCGGCGCAACCGAGGAGGGTCTCGAAGACGAGACCATCGACGAGACGGTCTGCGGCCGCGATCCGGAGTCTGCGCCCTGAGAGATCCTGGAGGGCAGGGTCAGGCCGGGGACGCGGCCTCTCCTCTCCCCACCTTCGCCCCCCGACACCGCCGCGATCTCGCGCAGGCGCTATGATGCCCCGAACGGGGCTCGAGGCCCCGATCGGCACGCTACCCCGGGAGTCGCGATGAAGAAGATCATCCCACCCTTCCTCCTCGTCCTCCTCACGCTCGGCTGCGCCGCTCTCCGGCAAGAGGAGACCGACCAGGAGTTCAGCCGCTCTCTCGGTCTCGTGCCGCGGCCGAGCCTGCTCAGGGCGCCCGAGCCGGGAGCTGGTCCTGCGGTCTTCCGCTCGGGCGCGAAGCTCGCCATCGCGATCGAGTCCGAAGACCCCGTAGACCGCCGGACCGCGCAGCTCCTGCGCCTGGAGCTCGCGAGCTCCACGGGCCTCGAACTCGCTCCGGGTCACCGAGGCGAGACCGCCGCGACCAGCCGCATCGTTCTCCGGCGCGTCGCCGACCGGGCGCTCGCGGCCGAGGCCTACCGGCTCGAGGTCGCAAGGGACGAGATCGTCATCGAGGCCCGCGAGTCGGCAGGCCTCTTCTACGGCACGCGCACCCTGCTCCAGCTCATGCCGACGGTCGCGGAGGGCCTCGAGCAGCGGGAGATCGTGATCCCCTGCCTCGCCATCGAGGACGAGCCGCGCTTTCCCTGGCGCGGCATGCTGCTCGACTGCGGCCGGCACTTCATGGACAAGGACTTCGTCAAGCGCACCATCGATCTCCTGGCCTACCACAAGATGAACCGTCTGCACTGGCACCTCACCGAGGACCAGGGCTGGCGCATCGAGATCGAGAAGTACCCGCGGCTCACCGAGATCGGGGCCTTCCGGCATTACGCCGACGGCAGCACCTACGGCGGCTTCTACAGCCGCGAGGACATCAAGGAGGTCGTGGCCTACGCGAAGGAACGCTTCGTCACCGTGGTGCCGGAGATCGAGATGCCCGGCCATTCACTGGCCGCGCTCGCGGCCTATCCCGAGTTCTCCTGCACCGGCGGCCCCTTCGAGGTGGCGACGCAGTGGGGCGTCCACAAGGACGTCTACTGCGCCGGCAAGGACGCGACCTTCCGCTTCCTCGAGGACGTCCTGATCGAGGTCATGGAGCTCTTCCCCTCGACCTACATCCACATCGGCGGCGACGAGTGCCCGAAGGATCGCTGGCAGGCCTGCGCGTACTGTCAGGACCGGATCAGGGCCGAGGGCCTCGCCGACGAACAGGAGCTGCAGAGCCTCTTCATCAAGCGCATCGAGCGCTTCCTCGCCTCCCACGGCCGCCGGCTGATCGGCTGGGACGAGATCCTCGAGGGCGGGCTGCCGCCCGCCGCCACCGTGCAGTCCTGGCGCGGCATGGAGGGCGCGATCGCCGCCGCGAGGAGCGGCCACGACGCCATCGTCTCACCGACGAGCCACGCCTACTTCGACTACGACATCGCGACCACCGATCTCCGCCGGGTCTTTCACTTCGAGCCGGTGCCCGGGGAGCTCAGGGCCGACGAGGCCCGGCACATCCTGGGCGGCGAGTGCAACATGTGGACCGAGCGCGCGCCGCAGGAGACGATCGATTCCAAGGTCTTCCCCCGCATCCTGGCGATGGCCGAGGTCCTCTGGAGCCCGAGGGTCGCGACCGAGGACAAGGAGGCGCGCTTTCGTGACTCCTTCCGGCCGCGACTTCGGCGCCATTACGCGAGACTCGACCAGCTCGGCGTCGCCTACGGACCGGAGGCGAAGCCCCTGAACCTCCATCTCCGCTTCGACGAGTCGCGTCCGGCCCTCGAGGTGACGATGGAGGCCGGCGAGGAGGGTCTGGTGCTCCGCTACACCACCGACGGTAGCGCACCCTCCTCGCGAAGCCCCGTCTACGAGACCGCGATCTACCTCGAGGAGAGCACGATCTTGCAGGCGCAGGCCTTCCGCGCCGGCAAGCCCTACGGCGCCCCGGAGCGGCGGGACTTCCTGCGACACCGGGCACAGGCCCGGACGCCGAAACTCGAAACGGCCTACAGCCCCCGCTACCCCGCCGGCGGCGACCTGGCCCTCGTCGATGGTCTCCTCGGCAGCGACGACTACCGCGACGGCGCCTGGCAGGGCTTCGAGGGCTCTGACTTCGAGGCCACCATCGACCTCGGTGCATCGACTCCCTTGCGGCGTATCTCGACCCGCTTCCTCCAGAACGTCAGCGTCTGGATCTTCCTGCCGAACCGGGTCGAGATCGAGGTCTCCGCGGACGGCCGCGACTTCGCGACCCTCGCGACCTTCCACAACCTGACCACCAATCGTTCCGGCACCATCGAAGCCCGGGAGTTCGCGGCCGAGCTCGATGGCCGGAATGCGCGCTACGTCCGCATCCGGGCGGAGGGGGTGAAGGTCTGCCCGCCCTGGCACACCGGCGCCGGCGGCCCCTGCTGGACCTTCATCGACGAGATCGTCATCGACTGAACGGCCCGACTCAGCGATTCTTCATCTGGCCGGAACATCGACCGCGACCCCTTTGGAGTTCCGCCGCGGCAGCCCGGCCCCCATCCTCTTCAGCTGCTCCAGGAGCTACCGCCGATCACGCCTCCCCAAACGCGGACCGATCCTCCGCCTCCGCGAATCCGACAACCTCAAACGCCAAAACCCTCGACCGCATCTCATGCGCAGTCGAGGGCTCATAGCAGTGGGCGATACAGGGCTCGAACCTGTGACCTCATCGGTGTGAAGGACCTGGCCCCCATCACCTCGAACGCCCCCATTCACTTGACACGTCGAAGGATACGCCTACGTGCTGCGCTGCGCAAGCGTCTCATTGGGCA
>JBFIHP010000519.1:0-3238 GCA_041601735.1 Planctomycetota bacterium
ATGCCCTCGTGCTCGTCGATCAGTCCGGTGGCGCGCGGCTCGAGCCGGCGGCGCCGACCCGGATCCGGACCGCGCTCCAGGCCGAGGTTCCGGCTCGAGGAGTGATGGCCGCCCAGAAGGAAGAGCCCGGATCCGCCCCGGTCGCGGCCGCCGAGGAGCCGCAGGAGGGCGCCGAGTCCGCTCCCGGGTCCCGCGGCGAGGGTCGTGGCCGGAATCGTCGGCGTCAGTCCGGCGCGCAGAGCCAGCCTTCGGGCCGGATCGACGGCCGCGAGCTCGACCCGGTCGAGACCGAGAAGGAGTTCCTCGCAATCCCGGCGCAGGTCGTCGCGGCCCTGAAGGAGGTGCAGGAGCGCGATTCGCGCCAGCTCACCGCCCTCGAGCCCGGCGCGGGCGCCGCCGGCGCGGACGAAGGGCGTCCGGGCGCCATCGACGAGGAAGAGGTCTCCGTCAGCGGTTGCGCTCATCGCTTCTCCTCGTCCATCCAGGTCGCGAGGCCGCCGAGTTCGGCGGGGAAGCCGATGCCGTGAACGCTCAGGAGGTCGAGTTCCGAGGGGTCGTCCAGGAGCGACCGATCGACGAGCCGCCGGCCCTCGAAGGCCAGGGCTTCGAGCAGGCGTCGCGCGATCGGTTGCGGATCCTGCTCCATCATCACCGCCGGCAGTCCGCAGATCCGGCGCAGCTCCGATTCGTTTCGCGGTTCGGGGCCGCGGCGCCCCCAGACCCGGATGCCGAGCCCGCGGCGGCGGCCGATCTCGTCGCGTTCCACGAGCGCGGCGAGGGCATCGGGAGTCCGGAAGCCGTCGGCGGCGATCTCCTCGAAGCGCCGCGCCATGGTCAGGACCAGGTCGAGGCCGACCCGATCGAGGAGTTCGAGCGGGCCCTCGCGGAAACCGAAGTCGCGCGCGGCACGGTCGATCGTCCGGGCAGAGAAGCCCTCGGCGAAGAGCCGCAGGGCCTCGGCGAAGAAGCTGCAGAGCAGGCGATTCCCCGCGCCGGGCGCCGTTCCGCTCGAGACCAGGGGAAAACGACCGAGTTCGCGGGCGAGCCGGGCGAGCATCGCCAGCTCGCCGTGGACGGCGTCGCGGGCGCGCACGATCTCGCAGAGGCCGTTGCCTTCCTCGGGCAGGAGCAGATGCATGACCTGCACCCGGCGACCGGCGGGCAGGCCGCGGCGCAGCTCGTCGGGCGCGAGGCCGATCGTGTGACTGACGAGCACCGGGCGGTCGCCGCCGAGCTCGACGGCGCGACGGAGGACCTCCTGCTTCAGGGCGAGGACCTCGGGAACGCATTCGATCACGAGATCGATGTCGCGAAGATCGCGGGGTTCGGGTTCGATGAGGAGCCGGTCGCGCACCCGTCCCGCGGCCGAGGCCTGGAGGCGGCCGCGCTCGACGAGGTCCTCGAGTGCGTCGTCGATGTGGTTCCGGGCCTCGACCAGGGCCCGGGCGAAGGGGTCGAAGAGCGAGACCCGCAGTCCGCGTCCGAGCAGGCCGAGAGCGAGGTGTCGGCCGACCCGTCCCGCTCCGAGCACCGCGACCCGGCGCGGGAGGCTGACCTCGGCTCCGGCCGGGGCGTAGGGTCCGCCGCGGATCAGGTCGTCGCCGCGGCGCAAAAGCGAGAGCCGGTGCAGGGCCGCCGGACTCGCGGCGAGCGCGGCCGCGGCTAGGCTTTCGCGTTCCAGGCGTTCGAAGCGGGGCAGGGCGAAGCGGCCCTCGATTCCGTCGAGAAGGGGACCGGCCAGCGCCGCCGGTCGTTCCACCTGCGGGAGCCTCCGGCGGTAGCGACCGATCTCGAGGCGACGGAAGAAGCCGACCTCGTCGATGAGGTAGTCGCCGACGCCGATTCGCCGCCGGCTCGGCCGGCTCTCCTGACCGGCGCGCCAGGTCGCCAGCTGCTCGTCCACGCGAGTGGCGGCGCGCTCGTCGAGCAGGGCGGCGGGTGCGAGCTCGGCGACCAGTCCGGCCGTCAAGGCGGCGGCGGCCCCGAGCCGGCGACGCTCCAGCAGAAGATCGAGGGCGCGCCGGAGACCCGCGCATTCGACCAGGCGAGTAAGCCCGCCGAAGAGGGGCGGCAAGGCCGCATCGAGCCCCGGCATGCCGACCCGCAGGCCCCGCCCGGAGCAGCCGATCCGCACGTGCGCGGCCAGAGCGAGCTCGAGTCCCGCGTCGAGGCAGTCGCCCTGGAGCAGGGCGACGACCGGGACCGGGAGGCGCTCGATCCGGCGCGCGATCTCGTTGCCGCGGGCCGCGAAGGCCGCCACCGTCTCGGCGTCCGGTGCATCGAGGACGAAGGAGGGCGCGGGGCCGCCGGGCCAGCCCGAGTCGCCGCCGGTCATGATCAGTCCGCGCAGATCGCCGCGGCCGGCCGCGTCCTCGATCCGACCGAGGGCCGTCTCGAGTTCGTCCAGCGCCGCCGCGTCGATGAGCGGCATGGCGAGCTCGATGCGGACGAGGCCCCTGCGTTCGCTCAGGACGAGCCTCTTCTCTTCGTTTCGCGAGCTGGCCGACATCGGGACGCGGTTCCTTCAACCCGGTTGCCGAGGATACCCGAAACCGGGGGGCCGGCTCAGGTCAGGGCGACGATTATCCCCCGCGGCCGGTCAGTCCCGGGCCGCCCCGCGCCCGCCGCCGATCAAGGCGGTCACCGCGGCGACGAGGAGGAGGATCATCTTGCCGCCGTCGAGCCGCTCCGAGATCAGGTGCAGACGGTCGAACTCGAGCACCTCGGGACCCTTGGGTTCTCGCGGCAGGAAGTCGATGATCCGGCCCTGTTCGGTGATCGCCGGCACGAGCCAGAACTCGAAGACGAGGGTCGAGAGGAAGGCGATGCCGAGGATCGCGAGCAGGAAGCGTCCGCGTCGGGCGAAGAGCGCGGCCAGGAGGGCCAGGAGCCCCACGACGATCTGGCTCTTGCCGTAGAGGTCGAAGAGCTCGCGATTCAGCTCCGAGGCGGTGTAGCGCAGGGCCACCTTCCGGGTCTCGACGTCGCCCAGGGCGGCGAAGACCTTGCCCTCGTCGCGCAGACGGTCGGGCTTCAGCCGTGAGAAGTTGACGATCGCCGCGGCGGTCATCGCGACGCTCAGCGCGAGCCAGGCGCCGATGAGGAAACTGGTGAGCTTGTCCAGTCGAGGGCGGTCGTTCATGGTCTCTCTCCCGTCGGGCGGCGGATGACGCCGATCTTGCCGAAGTTCTCGTTGCCCTGCCTCGCGGCGAAGGCGCGCGGCAGCTCATCGAAGTCG
>JBFIHP010000520.1:0-3236 GCA_041601735.1 Planctomycetota bacterium
CCGCCCCGGAGGTCGCCGTCGTCGCCGCCTACGGTCAGATCCTGCGGCCGCTCTTCCTCGCCCTGCCCGAGCGGGGCTGCCTCAACATCCATGCCTCGATCCTGCCGCGTCACCGCGGGGCCTCGCCGATCAACGCCCAGATCCTCGAGGGCGACGAGGAGGTCGGCGTCAGCATCATGAAGATGGACGAGGGCCTCGACACCGGCCCAGTCGGCCTCGTCGGCCGGCTGCCGGCCGTTCCCGGCGAGACCGCCGGCGAGCTGCACGACCGGCTGGCTCGGCTCGGGGCCGAGCTCATCGTCGAGGCCCTCGATCGACTCGCGCGCGACGAACTCGACTTCGTTCCCCAGGACGAGGCGCGAGCCAGTCACGCCGGCCTGATGAAGAAGAGCGACTCCTTCCTCGATTTCGGCCGCCCGGCCGTCGAGGTCGATCGCCGCATCCGCGGCCTCGCGCCCTGGCCCGGCGCGGGCTGCGATCTCCTGCGCAAGGGAGAGCGCAAGCCTCTCCGCATCGGCCGGGTGCGCATCCTCGCCACCGACGGGCCCTCGGCCGAAGCGGGCCTCGTCCTCGCGGCCGGGCCGGAGGGCATCGACGTCGCCTGCACGCCGGGCGTCCTCCGCATCGAGAGCCTGCAGCCGGCGGGCAAGTGCATGATGAGCGCGGCCGACTTCCTGAACGGCCATGCCCTGGCGCCGGGCGATCGACTGGCGTCTCCCGCCGATGGCTGAGCGGCCTCGCATCGACGCCCGCGCCGCCGCGCTGCGTTTCCTCATCGATCGCCCCGCGGCGCAGGAGCCGGACGCGCGCCGCCACGCCGCGGCTCGCCTGCCGGTCGCGGAGCGCGCCCTCTTCGTCGAGCTCGCGGCCGGCGTGACCCGGGGTCGGCTCCTCTACGACGCGCTGATCGCCGCCTACGCCAGCGCGCCGCTCGCACGGATCGAGAGGCGGCTCTTGACCGTTCTGCGGATCGGCCTCCACCAGATCCTGCGCCTCGACCGCATGCCCGAGCACGCGGCCGTGGCGACCGCCGTCGAGCTGATCTCCTCCCGCAAGGCCCGCGGCTTCGCCAACGCCGTGTTGCGCGGGGTCCTCCGCGAGGGCCGCTTCACCAACGAGGAGGGGCCGGCCGCGTCGCGCCGGCTGCTGCCGCTCGAGCCCGGCCGTTCCTTCCTCTGCGGCCGCGATGTCCTGCCCGACCCGGCGGTCGATTCCCTGGGGCACCTCGCCGTCCGTCATGCCTTCGATCGGGAGGCGGCCGCTCTCCTCGTGGCCGAGCTGGGCCCTGACGACGCGGATGCGCTCATGGCTCGCGCCAACCTGCGGCCGCTGGTGGTTCTCCGTCGCGATCCGGGTCGCTCGGAGCCGGAGGCCTTCGCGGCGCGCCTTCGGGAGGAGGGCCTCGTCATCGAAGACGAGGACGCGGGGCGGCTCTACCGCCTTCGCGGCGGCGACCCCGCGGCCTGCGCCGCCTTCCGCGCGGGCCTGTTCAGCATCCAGGGTTCCTTCGCCGCCCGCGTGGCGCCGCTCCTGGCCCCGAAGGACGGCGAGCTGATCCTCGACCTCTGCGCGCCCCCCGGCGGCAAGACCCGGCATCTGGCGGAGCTGGCTCCGGGGGCGAGGGTCCTCGCTTTCGCGAAGGATCGCGCCGGCCGGCGCCGCCTCGAGGCCAATCTCGACCGCGCGGGGCTCGCGAGCGTCGAGCCGGTCGGCGGGATCGACCCCTTCGAGCGCGGCTCCTTCGACGCCCTTCTCCTCGACGTGCCTTGCAGCAACAGCGGCGTGCTGGCGCGGCGCCCCGAGGCCCGGGAGCGCTTGACCGAAAAGGACTTGGCGTCCCTGGAGAGACTCCAGCGCGAACTCCTCGACCGGGGCCTCGCGGCCATCGCCGGCCGTCCGGCGCGACTCGTCTACGCCACCTGCTCGGTCCTCCCGCGCGAGAACGAGAGGCTCCTGCGCGCGGCCCTTTCGGCCTGGCCCGGTCTCAGAATCGAACAGGAGATCGGCGCCCTGCCGGACGAGGAGGGCCGCGACGGCGGCTATGCCGCGCTGGTCGTCTCCGACTCCTGAAAGGTCGTTTGGTCGCGGGCCGCCGATTCCTTAGACTCTCGGCTCGCTCGGATTCCTGTGAACGAGGTGACGCACAGATGGGACGACGTGGTCAGATGAATCGTGGCGGCTCGAGCCGCCCCGGAACGCGAGGCGGTGGTCGAGGCGGACGCGGTGGTCGCAAGGCCTCCAACCCCATGCCGATGGTGCTGGGCCTGGTCGGCGTGCTGGTCGTGGTCGCGATCGTCGGCATGCTCATGTTCAAGGACGATTCGACCGTGGATCAGGGGCCGAGCATCTCGTCTGGTCCGGGCAGCGCGAGTGCGAAGCCCTCCAATCTCGAAGACGACACGACCGGCGCCAGCGCGAAGAAGCCCGCGGTCGTCGATTCCGGTCCGCAGAACGCCTACGACCGGGCCAGGAACGCCAACTACGACATGGCGGTCCTGAAGCCGCTGATGTCGAAGGTCGATATGGCCAAGTGGCAGCAGATCGACACCTACATCTCCGACGCCTACGCCCTGAAGGCCGATGCCGAGAAGGTGCGCGCCGAGGGCCACGAGGACAAGTTCAAGGAACTCGCCACGCAGGCGATCGACACCTGGCGCAAGGGCGACCGGCTCTACGAGGACTTCATCTTCGAGGTGGGCGGCATCCACCGGGATCTCTGGGATGCCTGCTTCCAGAAGGAAGAGAGGCGCTATGCCAACAGCGCGAAGGCGATGCGCAGCTACATCCCCTACGAGACCAAGCGTCGCTGAGCGCGACCCGTTCTCGATCGCGAAGGGCCGGCTCCCGAAGGGGCCGGCCCTTCTTCGATATGGAGCGCCAGGCTTGTCTGGCCGTCGGGAGAGCTTGCTCTCCCACCGCAGGGCCTGGACGAGACCGAGTGCTTCCGTGCGGCGCGCGCAGGAGCGCCGGCCTGACAGGCCGGCATGGGAAGTCGGGGAGAGGATCGACCTTGCCGGGTGCGGTTTGCGCCGGCTCGCTCCGAATCGGAGAGCAAGCTCTCCGAAACAGCCGAGCAAGCTCGGCGCTCCAGGAGCACGGCGTCCGTTGGAGCGCCAGGCAAGCTCGGCGCTCCAACTAGGCTTCGGCCGCCATTCCGTCCGATTCCAGCCAGCGCTGGAAGTCGTCCATCTTGCCGATCCGGCGGAGAAAGCGCTCCATGTTGACGATCCGGCGCA
>JBFIHP010000521.1:0-3235 GCA_041601735.1 Planctomycetota bacterium
CGCTGCCGTCGTAGGGGATGAGCGTCGCGACCGGACCGAAGACCTCGATCTCGTGCACCGCCGGGGCGGCCTCGGCGGAGGGTGCGAGCAAGAGGATCGGCGGCATGAAGGCGCCCTTCCGCTCGGGGTCGCCGATCGGCTCGCAGACGTCGGGATCGCCGATGACCGGCTTCGCGACCGCGAGCAGCAGGCCGAGCTTCTCCCGGGCGTCGGCGAGCTGGGCGGGACCCGCGAGCGGGCCCATGCGCACGCCGTCCTCGCCGGGCATGCCGAGCTTGATGCGACCGAGTTCGATCTCGACGCGCTCACGCACGGCGTCGATCATGCCCTCGGGCACGATGATGCGACGGATGGCCGTGCACTTCTGTCCGGCCTTCTGCGTGAGGTCGGTCGTGACGTCGCGAGCGAAGAGGTCGAAGGTGTCCGTATCCGGCTCGACGTCCGGACCGAGGATGGCGCAGTTGAGGCTGTCGGCCTCGATGTTCACGCGGACGCCCTTCTCGAGGACGCGCGGATGGCTGCGGATCAGCTTGCCGGTCGCGGCGCTGCCCGTGAAGGCGACGCAGTCCTGGAACTCGACGTGATCGAGAAGATCACCGACCGAGCCGCAGATGAAGCTGAAGCTGCCGGCGGGCATGACCTTGCTCTCGACCAGGATCTCGACGATGCGGTGGGCCATCATCGCCGTGATCGTGCCGGGCTTGGTGACGACCGGGACGCCGGCGAGAAGAGCGCAGGCGGCCTTCTCCATCATCCCCCAGGCGGGGAAGTTGTAGGCGTTGATGAGGATGGCCGCGCCGGTGCGCGGGACGCGGATGTGGCGGCCCTGCATGCGCGAACTCTGGCCCATGTCGATCGCGTCGCCGTCGAGCCAGTTGCGAGTCTCGCCCATCGTCTTGCCGACGTGGGCATAGGCCGCGAGCGTTCCGATGGCGCCGTCGATGTCGAACTTGGCGTCGCCGCGGGTGTTGCCCGCGTTGAGCATGCCGATGTCGATCAGCTCCTCGCGATGCTCGTGGATCGCGCCGGCCATCGCCTTCAGCAGCTTGCCGCGCTCGGCGAAGGTCATCGCGCGGAGAGCGGGTCCGCCCACCTTGCGGGCGTGCTCGAGCGTCGCCCGGTAGTCGATGCCCTTCGTGCTGGCCTGGGCGACCTCCTCGCCGGTCGAGGGGTTCACCAGGACGCTCTGGACGCCCTCGCCCTCGACCCAGCGGTCGCCGACGTAGTTTCTGAGCTTCTGCATGGAATCCTTCCGATGAACTGGGGCGAGACCTATCTAACGCCTCCCGGCCCGGGAATCGAGCCCCGCGTCCGCGCGGACCCGGCCACGCCTCCTCCGGCGACCCCCGAACCCGAGCGCCGCCGGGGCCTTCGGGCCGGCCGCCGAAGGGTCTGATAGAGTTCCGACATGATCCCGCTCAAGGACGACAACCCGACCCTGCACGCGCCCATCCTCACGGGCCTGTTCATCTTCCTGAACGTGTTGGTCTACGTCTGGCAGATCTCGGGCGGGACGGCCGAAAACCTCCGCCGCGACTTCCGCTTCGCGACCGTGCCCCTGAACGTGACCTCGCCGGGCGAGGATCCGGCCGTGCGCGCGGTGATCGAGACCCCGCAGGGGATCAAGGTCCTCCAGGGGCGGAAGTCCGAGTTCCGTCGCCTCGGGCCCCAGTTCCTGGTGGCGCAGGAGATCCCGGCCTGGCTCACGCTCGTCACCGCCATGTTCATGCACGGGAGCTGGATGCACCTGATCGGCAACATGCTCTTCCTCTGGGTCTTCGGCAACAACATCGAGGACGCGGTGGGTCGGATCAAGTTCCTGATCTTCTATCTCGTGACCGGACTCGCCGCCTCGGCGGCGCACATCGTCGCCGACCCCGCGAGCGTGATCCCGACCCTCGGTGCTTCGGGCGCGGTCTCGGGCATCCTGGGCGGCTACCTCCTGCTCTACCCCCGGGCGCACGTCCTCGCGCTCGTTCCCCTGCCGCCGATGTTTCTGACGACCCTTCGGCTGCCGGCCGCGGTCTTCCTGATCATCTGGTTCGTGATGCAGCTGACCGGCGTCTTCGGCGGACAGGGCAGCGTCGCCTGGTGGGCGCACATCGGCGGTTTCGCGGCCGGCGCCCTCCTGATCAAGCTCTTCGAGACCGGCGAGCACCGTCGGCGGCCGCCGCAGGAGCCGGTGTTCCGCGCGGGCTCGTACGGCCGTGGACGACCGCGTGCGCCCTTCGGACGGGGATTCTGAGGCGATGACCTACCGCTACGACTATCCGCGGCCCGCGGTCACCGTCGATGCCGTCCTGCTCAGCCTCGGCGCCGACGGTCTGGAGGTCCTGCTCATCGAGCGGGGACACGAGCCCCATGCCGGTGCCTGGGCTCTCCCGGGCGGGTTCGTGGATCAGGACGAGGCCCTCGATCAGGCCCTGCGCCGTGAGCTTCGCGAGGAGACGGGGATCGAGGTCGCGGACCTGGAGCAGATCGGCGCCTACGGCGATCCGGGCCGTGATCCACGCGGCCACACGGTTGGCGTCGCCTTCCTCTGCGCACTCGATCGAGCCCGCCTCCTGGCCGGTCTCCAGGCCGGAGACGACGCTCGCCGGGCCGCGTTGCATCCTCTCGGCGCGTTGCCGGAGCTGGCCTTCGACCACGACCGCATGGTGGCCGACACCCTCCGGCGGTTGGCCAGCGAGCGACAGGCGCGCGCCCTGGTCGCCGGGGTCCTCGGCCTCGAGGCTCTCGAGGTCCTCGACTCGGCTCCGCGATGAGAAGAGGGCCGGTCGCGCGGCGACCGGCCCCCTCTCGTGAATGACGCGACCCGGGTCAGGCCTTCGATTCGTCCCATTCCGGTCCGTGATCGACCGCGTCCTTCGAGGTGACGCGGTTGTCCTCGGAGAAGTCGAAGGCCGCGTTGATCGTGACGTACTCCTCCCAGGTCTTGTTCTTGTAGGCCTCCGGGTTCGGCGGGCCGTCGTCGTCGACGAAGATCGCCTCGACCGGGCAGAGCGGCAGGCACTGACCGCAGTCGATGCACTCGTCCGGATTGATGTAGAGGCTCTCCGGCGCCTGGTAGAAGCAATCGACCGGGCAGTCGGTGACGCAGTCACCGTACTTGCAGTTCACACAGGGCTCGCCGACCACGTAGGTCATCTCTCATTCCTCCCGGATGCTTTTTTGGTTGTCGTCCCGCGCGACGCTGCGGTCCCGCGGTGGCGCCGAGATTAAAGGCAGGGAGGGC
>JBFIHP010000522.1:0-3235 GCA_041601735.1 Planctomycetota bacterium
GCGGACCCGGAGGGTCCGCGACAACCCAGGAGCAGACGCGAATGGAATCCCGTGTCGAGGAGATCGGACCCTGCCGTCGCAAACTGACGGTCACGGTCCCGGTCGAGGAGATCAAGGCGGCCGTCGAGAAGTCCTACGCCGAGCTCAGACGCAACGTCACCCTCCCCGGTTTCCGCCGCGGCAAGGCCCCGCGGGGGGTGCTCGAGCGCCGCTTCGGCGACCACGTCAGGGACGACGTCAAGCGCGACCTGATCGTCGGCGGCCTCGAGGACGGCATCCGCGAGCACGGCCTCGAGGTCGTGAGCGATCCCGACTTCGGCGACGCCGCGGTCGAGCTCGACGTCGAGAAGACCTTCGAGTTCAGCGTCGAGCTCGACGTGAAGCCGGACTTCGAGCTGCCGTCCATGGACGGGATCAAGGTGTCCCGCAACATCGAGCCGGTGACCGACGAGCGGATCGGCGAGGTTCTGGAGCGCTTGCGCAACGAGAACGCCAGCTGGGTCCCGGTCGAGGACGAGGGTGCAGCCTCGGGCGACCTGGTCATCGGCGCCGTGAAGTTCCTGGACGGCGAGGAGGAGGCCTTCAATCGCGATCAGGCCCACCTCCACGTCGGTGAGGATCGGAAGCTGGCCGGCGCCGAGCTGATCGACGGTTCCGACATCTTCATCGGCAAGAAGCCCGACGACCTGGTCGAGGGCAAGGTCGGGATCCCCGACGATCACCCGCTCAGCGCCCTCAGGGGCAAGACCCTCGACCTGCGCTTCGAGGTCCAGGAGCTGAAGCGCATGGAGCTGCCCGAGATCGACGACGATCTCGCCTCCCAGTACGGCATGGACGACCTCCAGGCCATGAAGGCCAAGATCCGCGAGGATCTGGAGGAGAACGCCAAGGCCGAGGCGCAGCACGGGGTCGAGGAGAAGATCCTCGACGCCCTGCTCGAGAGGGTCGAGATCGCGGTGCCGGAGACCACGCTCAATCGCACCCTCGACGCCCAGTCACGTGACGTCCTGATCCGCCGGGTCATGTCCGGTCAGATGGGCACCGAGGACATGGGCGCCGCGATGACCGGACTCCGCGACGAACTCAGGCCCGAGGCCGAGCACTCGATCCGGGCCTGGTACCTGATGCAGAAGATCGCCAAGCGCGAGAAGATCTTCGCCACCGAGAGCGACGTCCAGCGTCGTATCGAGGAGATGGCCGCTGCCCGGAACACCACGCCCACCAAGATCCGCGAGGAACTGGCGGAAAAGGATGGCCTGGACCAGGTTCGGACCTCCGTCCTCGAGCAAAAGGTGAGGAACTGGCTCACGGAGCAGGTCGAGATTGTCGAAGATTCGGGTGGGTCCGCCGACGCCGGCGCCGAGGGTTGAACCGAAGGAGAGAAGGCATGTCCTATTTCATTCCCTACGTCATCGAGAAGAAGGGCGGTTCGGAGCGCGCCTATGACATCTACTCGCGCCTCCTCGAGGACCGCATCGTCTTCATCGGGAGCGAGATCTCCGACGTCATCGCGAACTCGGTGACCGCGCAGCTCCTCTTTCTCCAGAAGGAGAACCGGCACCAGGACATCCAGATCTTCATCAACTCGCCGGGCGGTTCGGTCACGGCCGGGCTCGCGATCCTGGACGTCATGCGTTACGTCCCCTGCGATATCGCGACCTACTGCATCGGCCAGGCCTCGTCGATGGGCGCGGTCCTGCTCGGCGCGGGCACCAAGGGCAAGCGCCACGCACTCCCCAACGCCCGGATCATGATCCATCAGCCCTGGGGCGGTGCGCAGGGCACGGCGATCGACATCGGCATCCAGGCCCAGGAGATCGGCCGGATGAAGAAGACCCTGAACCAGATCCTGGCCGATTCCTGCGGCAAGACGCTCGCCGAGATCGAGAAGGATTCCGACCGTGATTTCTTCATGTCCGCGGAAGAAGCGAAGGCCTACGGTATCATCGACGAGCTGATCGAACCGGTGAAGGCCGAGAAGAAGTAGGGGCCATGTCCCGAGGACGCAAGAACGACTCCGAGATCTGCAGCTTCTGCGGCAAGAGCAGACACCAGGTCAACAGCCTGATCTCCGGCCCGCCCGGGGTGAACATCTGCAACGACTGCATCGACATCTGCAACACGATTCTCTACGAGGAGAATCGCAAGCAGACGATCTCGAAGGACGCGCTCAGCGGGGTCGAGAGCAAGAAGGTCCCGCGGCCCAGCGAGATCAAGGGCCACCTCGACGAGTACGTGATCGGCCAGGAGTACGCCAAGCGCGTGCTCTCGGTCGCGGTCCACAACCACTACAAGCGGCTCTCGTCCGGTGACGACAGCGAGGCCGAGGTCGAGATCGAGAAGAGCAACGTGCTGCTCATCGGCCCCACAGGCAGCGGCAAGACCCTGCTGGCGCGCACGCTCGCCCAGTTCCTCGAAGTGCCCTTCGCGATCGCCGACGCCACCACGCTCACCGAGGCAGGCTACGTCGGCGAAGACGTCGAAAACGTCCTCCTGAAGCTCCTGCAGAACGCCGACTTCAACCTCGAGCGCGCCCAGCGGGGCATCATCTTCATCGACGAGATCGACAAGATCTCGCGCAGCTCCGGCAACGTCTCGATCACCCGCGACGTCTCCGGCGAGGGCGTCCAGCAGTCGCTCCTGAAGATGCTCGAAGGCACCGTCGCCAACATCCCGCCGCAGGGGGGACGCAAGCACCCCGAGCAGCAGTACATCTCGATGGACACCTCGCAGATCCTGTTCATCTGCGGCGGCACCTTCGTCGGGCTCTCCGACATCATCGCCAAGCGCATCGGCAAGAAGCGCATCGGCTTCGCCCACGATGGCGAGGTCGATTCGGTGGACGGCATCAGCAACGAGAAGGAGAAGTCGAAGCTCCTGCACAAGACCGAGACGGACGACCTGGTGCAGTTCGGCCTGATCCCCGAGATGCTCGGTCGCCTCCCCGTGCTCGCCATCCTCGAGGCCCTCGACGTCGATGACCTGATCCAGGTCATGACCGAGCCCCGCAACGCGATCATCAAGCAGTACCAGCACTTCTTCGAACTCGAAGGGGCGCAGCTCTCCTTCACTCCCGACGCTCTGCGCGAACTGGCGCAGATGGCCCTGAAGCGCGAGACCGGCGTCCGGGCCCTGCGCTCGATCGTCGAGGCCCTGCTGCTCGACACGATGTACGAGCTCCCCGACCTCGACAAGGAGGCCGCCCGGACCTTCGTCATCACGCCCGAGAACCTCC
>JBFIHP010000523.1:0-3234 GCA_041601735.1 Planctomycetota bacterium
AGCGCTGCCCCGGGCGGCAAAGAGATTCACATGGACAAGTTCAGCGACATCGAAAAGCAGTGGATGAAGGACTCGCTCCCCGAGTTCTCGATCGGTGACACGGTCGACGTGGCGGTGAAGATCCAGGAAGGCGGCAAGGAGCGCATCCAGATCTTCAACGGTACGGTCATCGCCCGCCGCGGCCGCGGACCGGCCGAGGCCATCACCGTCCGACGGATCGTCCAGGGCGAGGGCGTCGAGCGCGTCTTCCCCCTGCATTCTCCCAAGGTCGATTCAATCACCGTCGCCCGTCGCGGCGACGTGCGTCGCGCCAAGCTCTACTTCCTCCGCGATCGCGTCGGCAAGGCCACGCGCGTCAAGGAGAAGATCGACGCCGGTCGCTCGAGCTGATCGGCCCCGCGCGAGCCGGGCTCGCGTCCGAGCGCCCGGGGCGATCCCCGAGCGTTCCTGTTGACTCCGGGTTCCCGATCATGACGGGGGCCCGGACATTCCATTTCCGGTCCACCAGGTTGCAGGAGCAACGTCCGTGACCTCCAACTTGCAGACGCGGTACATCGTTATCGCCCTCGTTCTCGTCCTCGCAGGTATGTCCATCGGCATGAACTGGCCGATCAATCTGGGCATCGACCTCAAGGGCGGCAGCATCCTCACCTATCGCATCGAGCGGCTCGACACCGACGTCGACCCCACCGAGATCAGCGAGGAGGCTCGTGCGAGGGAGCTCGGCGACACGCTGACGGTCATCTCGCAGCGGATCAACAAGGAAGGCGTGAAGGACATCTCCGTCCAGCAGGAGGGCGACGACTACATCGTCATCACCCTGCCGAACTTCACGCCCGGCCAGACCGCCGAGATCCGCGAGCGCATGACCCAGATGGGCGCGCTCGAGATGCCGATCCGGGCCGAGTCCGGCGACAAGGCCTACGGCGTCGCCTTCGACGCCGCGCTCTTCGACCAGCAGCGCCAGGAGCAGAAGGCCTCCTACCAGGCGCCCCGCGGCTTCCGCTGGTACCCCGTGCGTCCTCAGCCCGGCGACAAGGAGTCGAAGGCCGACTACGAGGCCCGGCTCCAGCAGTACATGGTGGACAAGCTCGAGAAACCCTGGGATCTCGAAGGCATCTGGCTCTACTACCCCGAGCAGTTCTGGGACAAGGACTTCTACCCCGATCCGGGCGTCACCGGCCGCGACATCTTCGCCGCGCGGCGTTCGATCGATCAGGGCGGCGGCAACGCCGTGACCTTCGACGTCAAGGAGAGCAAGCAGAGCTTCCTCGCCGCCTACTCGGGCGACTACATCCGCCGCGACATGGTCATGGTCCTGAACGGCGAGGTCTGGAGCTGGGCCAACATCAAGAGCGAGCTCTCGGACAACGTCCAGATCACCCGCGGCGGCGGCGGCTACAGCAAGGAGGAGCAGAACTGGCTCCTGAACTGCCTTCAGGCCGGTTCGCTGAAGCTCCGCCCCGTTCTCGAGTCGCAGGAGCAGATCGGCGCGACGCTCGGCGCGAAGGCGATCGAGCGCGGCGAGATCGCCTTCCTCGTCGGCGGCATCGCCGTCATCGGCTTCATGATCTTCTACTACGCCTTCGCGGGCATCCTGGCCTGCATCGCCCTGGCGATCAACTTCGTGATGGTCTTCGCCATCCTGATGTTGCTGGAGGCCTCGCTGACCCTGCCCGGTCTCGCCGGTCTGGTGCTGACGATCGGCATGGCGGTGGACGCGAACATCCTCATCTTCGAGCGCATCCGCGAGGAGGTGGACAAGGGTAAGAAGCTGATCCACGCGGCGAAGAACGGTTTCGATCGCGCCTTCGTCACGATCTTCGACGCCAACCTGACCACCTTCATCGTCGCGCTCTTCCTGGTCTGGTACGGCCAGGGTCCGATCAAGGGCTTCGGCTACACCCTGATGGCGGGCATCCTCTGCTCGATGTTCTGCGCGCTCTACCTGGTGCGCACGCTGCTCGGCACCGCGCTCGCGCGCGAGTGGGTGGGCCAGCTCAAGATGCGCCGCATCCTGGAGAACGCGAACTTCGACTTCATCAGCAAGATCAAGAAGGCCGCGATCGGATCGGTCATCCTGGTCCTCATCGGCCTCACGGCCTTCCTGGTCACCGGCCGCGAGAAGTATGCCCTCGATTTCAACGGCGGCACCGCGGTCCGCATGGTCTTTGCCGAGCCCATGGCCGACAGCGAGGTCAAGTCGATCATCGCCGGCATCAAGGACGAGACGGGCAGACAGAAGTACAACTCGATCGACGCCCACATGCTCGAGCCGGAGAACCGGAAGTCGGCCATGATGGATCTGCGGCTCGACTACCTGGCCAAGGCCCGGACCGAGAACGGCGAGACCGCGGACGGCGCCGATCCCTACGAGGAGATCCGCCAGGAACTGTCGACGGCCTTCGGCGAGAAGCTCGTCCACGAGCCCATGAGCGAGGAGACCTACGACCAGACCAGCAAGACCTGGTCCGCGGTCCTGCACTTCACGGCTCCGATCACCGACGAGACCGTCCTCACCGGTATCGCGGAGAGGCTCAAGCTGACCGGTGCCCAGATCACCCCCGCGAACGCCGCGCGCACCGACTGGCGCGTGCAGGCCACCGTTCCCGCCGAGATCAAGGACGCCGTCGCGGGACGCTTCATCAACGCCGTCCAGACCACGACCGGCATCGACCTGACCAACCCCTTCCCCAAGGTGCGCTTCGTCGGCCCGCAGGTCGTCGCGAACCTCAAGGAATCCGCCTTCCAGTCGATGTTCCTCTCGCTGCTCTTCATCCTGGCCTACATCTGGTTCCGCTTCAAAGAGCTGAAGTTCGGTCTGGCGGCCTCGGTGGCGCTGGTCCACGACGTCCTGATCTCGCTCGGCATGGTCGTGCTCTTCAACAAGTTCACGCCCATCTCGGTGCCGATTTCGCTCGACGTGATCGCGGGCTTCCTGACGATCATCGGTTACTCGCTGAACGACACCATCATCGTGTTCGACCGCATCCGCGAGAACCTGGGCAACACCCGGGGCAGCTACTCCGAGATCATCAACCGGAGCATCAACCAGACCCTGAGCCGGACCCTGTTCACCTCGATGACGACCTTCTTCGTCATCCTGTCGATCTTCGTCGCGAACCTCGGACTCGAGACCCCGCTCCAGGGCCTGAGCTTCACGCTGCTCATCGGCGTGGTCGTCGGTACCTATTCGTCGATCTTCGTGGCGAGCCCGATGCTGATCTGGTTCCA
>JBFIHP010000524.1:0-3230 GCA_041601735.1 Planctomycetota bacterium
CCGCGGAGGAAAGACAGATGGCCAAGCTCTCCGTCACCGACCTCGAACTCGACGACAAGCGCGTCCTGATGCGCGCCGACTTCAACGTCCCGCTCGACGACGAGGGGAAGATCACCGACATGAACCGCATCGACGCGGCCCTGCCGACGATCCGCCACATCCTGGAGAAGGGTGGTCGCCTCGTGCTGATGAGCCACCTCGGCCGACCGAAGGGCGCGCCCGATGCCAGGTACTCATTGGCTCCGGTCGCCGCCGCGCTGAGCGAGAAGCTCGGCTTCGAGGTCGCGCTCGTCGCCGACCTCCTCTCGAAGGAGGCCGAATCAGCCGTCGACGCCCTGCCCAAGGGCCGCGCGCTCCTCCTCGAGAACGTCCGCTTCTACCCGGGCGAGACCAAGGGCGACCCCGAGCTCGCGAAAGCCATGGCCCGGCTCGGCGACGTCTTCGTCAACGACGCCTTCGGCGCGGCCCATCGCGCCCATGCCTCGGTCACCGGCGTGGCCCACATCCTGCCGGCAGCCGCGGGCTTCCTGCTCAAGGCCGAGCTCGACGTCTTCGGCGAGATCCTCGAGTCGCCGAAGCGGCCCTTCGTCGCGATCCTCGGCGGCGCCAAGGTGAGCGACAAGGTCCTCGTCATCGACAACCTCCTCGAACTCGCCGACACCGTGCTCATCGGCGGCGGCATGGCCTTCACCTTCCTGAAGGTCCTGGGCCACGACATCGGCTCGTCGCTATTCGACGAGGCCAGCATCGAGCACGCGAAGAAGGCGCTCGAGAAGGCGAAGGCCAAGGGCGTCAAGTTCCTGCTGCCGGTCGACCACGTCGCTGCTTCCGGCTTCAAGGCCGATGCCGAACCGAAGACGACCGGCATCGACATCCCGAACGGCATGATGGGGCTCGACATCGGTCCGAAGACCCGCGAGCTCTATGCGCAGGAGATCGCCTCGGCGGCCACGGTGGTCTGGAACGGCCCGATGGGCGTCTTCGAGTGGGAGGCCTTCGCCGCCGGCACCCGCGCCGTCTGCGAGGCCTGCGCGGCCTGCAAGGGAACCACCGTCATCGGCGGCGGCGACTCGGCTGCGGCCGTGGCCCTCTTCGGCCTGGCCGAGAAGATGAGCCACATCTCGACCGGCGGCGGCGCCAGCCTGGAATTGCTCGAAGGCAAGATCCTGCCGGGTCTCGATTCCCTGAACGACCGGTCGTGACCGGAGTGGTCGTCACAAGGCTCGCCCTCATGCGGCTTTGCGGCGCTGCCCCGGCCTCGGCCTATCGACCCTGCCAGGATAACGTTAGGATCTGAAGTCGATCAGGGGAGGCCGTGGGCCACCCCCTCGCAGCCTTCTCGACCCGGAGACGACATCGGTGAGCCTGAAGATTGCACCCTCGCTGCTCTCGGCGGACTTCGCCCAGCTGAAGAGCGAGATTGCCGACATCGAGCGGGCCGGCGCCGACTGGCTCCACCTCGACGTGATGGACGGGCACTTCGTCCCCAACATCACCTTCGGCCCGCCGCTGGTGAAGGCCGTCCGCGGGGCCACCGAGATGTTTCTCGACGCCCATCTGATGGTCAGCCACCCCGGCCAGTACGTCGAGGCCTTCATCGACGCCGGCGCGGACATGGTGACCTTCCACGTCGAGGCCGAGGACAGCCCCGAGGAGGTCATCGCCAAGATCCGCGCCAAGGGGGCGAAGGTGGGCATGGTCCTCAATCCGGACACCGACGCGGCACGGCTGAAGCCCTATCTCGGGGACCTCGACATGGTCCTCGTCATGAGCGTCTTCCCCGGCTTCGGCGGCCAGTCCTTCATGCCGGAGGTGCTCCCGAAGATCCGGGCCCTCCGCGACATGGGATTCGCGGGCGAAATCGAGATCGACGGGGGCATCGCCCCCGACACGGCCGTTCAAGCGGTGGCCGCGGGCGCGACCGTCCTGGTCGCGGGCTCGGCCGTCTTCGGCAAGCCGGATCGTAGAGCCGCCATCGCGGCCATCCGCGCCGCCGAACAGCAAGATCAAATGGCAGGATAGACCATGGCCTGGAAGCGCTTTCGCAAGAAGAAGGACATGCCGGGCGGGCTCTGGATCAAGTGCCCGAGCTGCGACGCCATGCTCTTCAACAAGGAGCTGGCCCGTAACCTCAACGTCTGCACGGACTGTCAGCACCACTTTCCGGTCAGCGGTCGCCAGCGGGTGGCGATGACCGTCGACGAGGGCTCTTTCCACGAGGAGTCGCCCGATCTCTGGGCCATCGACCGCCTCGACTTCGTAGACAAGGAACCCTATATCGCCAAGCTCGAGAAGAGCATGAAGAAGAGCGGCGCCACCGAGGCGGCGCTCTACGGACCCTGCACGATCGAGGGCCAGCCTCTCGTCCTCTGCGTCCTCGACTTCAGCTTCATCGGCGGCTCCATGGGCTGCGTCGTCGGCGAGAAGGTGACCCGCGCCGTCGAACTGGCCACCGAGAAGAACCTCCCCGTCATCGTGATCTCGGCCTCGGGCGGCGCCCGCATGCACGAGGGTGCGCTCTCGCTCATGCAGATGGCCAAGACCTCCGTCGCCATCGCCCGCCACGCCGAGAAGGGCGGCCTCTACATCTCGGTCCTGACCAACCCGACCACCGGCGGCGTCATGGCCTCCTTCGCGGCCCTCGGCGACGTCGTCGTCGCCGAACCCGCGGCCCTCATCGGCTTCGCCGGTCCCCGGGTCATCCAGGAGACCCTGCGCCAGCAGCTCCCCGACGGCTTCCAGCGCTCGGAGTTCCTGCTCGAGCACGGCTTCCTCGATCGCATCACCCCGCGGGGCGAGTTGCGCGGCGCCCTGTCGAGCTTCCTCGGCATCCTCTGGACCTATCGCGAGGGCGAGGTCCTGGAGGAGGGCGCCTGGCGGGCCCCGAACTTCCCCGGCGACGACGAGGAAGAAGCCGCCAAGGCGGAGGCCGAGACGGCCGCCGACGACTCCAAGGCCGAGGCCAAGAGCTGACCGGGCCGGAAAAGTCCGACCAATCGCCCGGGAGGCCCGGTTTCCCATCAACTTTTTCGCTTGAGACGCCGAAATCGCTTCGTAGAATCAACGCGCGCAAGGCTGGGGGCCCTGGTCCTAAGGCCTTACGTGACAACGAGTAATCCCCGATAGCTCAATTGGTAGAGTAGGTGACTGTTAATCACTTGGTTGTTGGTTCGAGTCCAACTCGGGGAGCTTGACCTTCGATGGTGCAAACTCAAGGAAGCCGCTGACGC
>JBFIHP010000525.1:0-3230 GCA_041601735.1 Planctomycetota bacterium
GCCGCCGCTCGGAATGGCCGACGAGCGTGATCGTCGCATGGAGGTCGAGCAGCATGTCCGTCGACACCTCGCCGGTGAAGGCGCCGTCGGGCTCGTGGTAGCAGTTCTGGCCGCCGACCTGGATCGGGCTGTCCTCGAGCAGGCGGACGAGGGCCGGAACGGAGACGAAGGTGGGAAAGAGGGCGACCTCGCGGTCGCCGATCCCCTTCAGGCTCGCCTTCAGCTCGGTCGCGAGGTTCTCGGCCTCGCGGAGCCCGAGGTTCATCTTCCAGTTGCCGGCGATGAAGGGTTTCCGCATCATCCTGTTCCACAAGCACTTGCGACGACGGCGCCCCTGCGTTCACCGCTCGGTCCGGACGGACCGACGGCTCCGGCCGCGGGCGGGGCTCACGAACGCGCATCTTGGCAATCGGAGGGCGCTCCGACAAGGACGAAAGAAGCCCTGCCGGGACGGGGGTTTCCGTCCCTTCGGGACCGGGCCGAGGGTGTCGGTGGCGGGAATATTTGCCGACTGAAGAGGCGACCCCAAAGATGGCTCTCCGGGGTCGCCGGGGGGCACTCTCCGTACGCGGGGGGGAGAGGCCTCCCGGGAAGACTACCCCCGGCGGGGCGGCGCGGCGGGCCCGGACCGGATCCGGACCCGCCGGACTTCCGGCCTCAGCGCCCTCGACGGCGGCTTCCGGCGGCGGTCTTCCGGCGCGTGCGCCCGGAGCCGGCGTCGGTCTCGGACCGGATCCGGTCCTTCCAGGTGGTGAGCTTCGGCCCGACCGCCTCCGGCTTCTCCTCGCCGGCGACCGGCTCGGCCCGGTGGTGGATGGGCGGATTCAGGGCCTCGATCAGGACCTTCAGGACGACGCGACCACCCTGGTCGCGGACGCGGTGGACGGATGCGCAGGACGGGCATTCGATCTTCGCGCCGACTTCGAACTCGGCGTCGATGATCTGCTGACAGACGGGACAGGCGTGACCATGGGACATTTCGTGATCTTCTCCGGTTGTGACTGAACTTCAGGTGCTGAACAGGGTCGCGCGCCGTTGGATGACGAGGTCCAGGATAGGGAATCGACTCCGCATCCCGGAGCGATCGCGATTTTCTCGGGCGGCGTTCTCGGATCGGGACGGAACCGCCGTCGCTGTCCGTCGCGGCCATGCTCGATTACCATCGCGGCGAGAGCATGAACGCCGAGACCTGCACCATCGTCATCCCCTGCCACGACGAGGCGAATCGCCTCGATCTCGACGCGATCAGGACCTTCCTCGACGCCGAGGCCGAGGTCGATCTCGTCCTCGTCGATGACGGCAGTCGCGACGGCACGCGCGCCCTCCTCGAGGAGCTCGAGCGGTCACGTCCGGGTCGCGTCGCGCTCGTCCTGAACGACCGCAACATGGGCAAGGCCGAGGCCGTGCGCTGCGGCATGAAGGAGGCCTTCGCGCGCGAGCCCGGCACGGTCGGCTACTGGGACGCCGACCTGTCGACGCCGCTCGAGGCCCTGCCGGCCTTCCGCAGGGCGCTCGAAGGGCCGGGGATCGAGGTCGTCTTCGGCTGCCGCCTGAAGCTCCTCGGACGCGAGATCGAGCGCCGCGCGCTGCGCCACTACGTCGGCCGCGTCTACGCGACCTTCGTCTCGCTGGTGCTCGACCTCGGGGTCTACGACAGCCAGTGCGGCGCCAAGCTCCTGCGGGCGAACGAGGCCAACAAGGCGCTCTTCGACCGGCCTTTCCTCAGCCGCTGGCTCTTCGACGTCGAGATCCTCGCCCGCATGATCGAGCAGGCGCGCGAAGAGCCCGCGCGACATCCCGCTCGTGCGGTCGTCGAGTTGCCGCTGGCGACCTGGAAAGAGGTCGAGGGCTCGAAGGTGCGTCTTCGCGACGGCCTCCGAGCCCTCTGGGATCTCGTTCGAATCCGCTCCGGCCACCGCCTGCGCGATTGACCGGCGCCGGGCTCGGCCCGGTTTCTACTCGTTCGCGCGCGGCACCGGGTAGTTGCGGATGAAGACCAGCAAGAGGCCGATCATCACCAGGATGGCCACCAGGGAGCCGACCAGCCAGATGCGGCGGGCGCCGTGCTCCTCGAGCGCGTCCTCGCCCGCCTGCTCGGCGATCTCGACCACCACGCTGCCCTTCGCGAGGGCTTCGTCGGCCGCCGGCCCGCCGAAGGCATGGATCTGGGATCGCGCTTCGGTGAGGGCGTTGCGCGCCTTCGTGAGCTCGAACCAGGCGGGGCGAACCTCCATGCCGAGCCGCTCGGCCTTCTTCAGCGTTGCCTCCGCCCCGGCGATGCCCGCCTTCAGGGTCTCGATGCCCCTCTGGATGTGAAGGGCGTATTCCGCGCCGACCGTCGAGGCGCCGTGCTTGCCGTCCTTGTGACACTCCGCGCAGACGGAGCCGTCGCCCATGCCCAGCATCGAGTCGTCCGGGTGATAGACGTCGTGGGCGCCGTGGCAGGTCGCGCAGCCGGGCAGGCCGATCTTCTCGAAGCCGTGCTTCATCCGCGTGTCGCGGAAGAGATCGGCGATCTTGCCGTGGCAGGTGCCGCAGGTGTTGGCGATCGAGCCGATCTCCGGCGGCAGGGCGCCGTGATTGCCGTGGCAGTCGTTGCAGGTCGGGGCCGAGAGGTCGCCTTTCTCCATCATCGCCTTGCCGTGAACGCTGCCGAGCCAGAGCGCGCGCTGGCCGTGACCGAGCGGCCGACCGTGGTACTGGTAGCCGGCCATGCGCTCGGCATCCGAGTGGCAGGTCGCACAGGTGTCGGCGACCCGGGTCGGATAGACCGGGGAATCGAGGGCCTTCACCCCGCGGATGCCGTGGGAACCGTGGCAGGAACTGCAGGTCGCCACGTTCGGGTCGCCCGTCTCCTTGAGGCGCCGGCCGTGACCGCTGGTCCAGAACTCCTCGACCTGGTCGGTCCGGGGCGAGGGCGTGTAGCGCTTCATGTAGGCGATGTCGGAGTGGCAGCTGCCGCAGAAGGCCGGTTCGTCCGCGGGGCCCTCGACCTTGCGAAAACCCTTGTCCGTGTCGTGCGCCTCGCCGTAGTCGTCGCTCTTCGGGTCGCCGCCGTGGCAGTCGTGACAGCGCAGACCCTTCTCCCAGTGGATGTCCGCGTGCAGCTTCTTCTCGGGGACGAAGAAGCGGACGTCCTCGCCCTCCCAGAGCTCGGGCTCGCCGTGACAGAGGAGGCAGCCGACCTGTTCGGCCTCTCCCTGGGCCTGCAGGTGAAGTCCGCAGCAGAC
>JBFIHP010000526.1:0-3229 GCA_041601735.1 Planctomycetota bacterium
ATCAGGCGGGTCATGACCGCCCACATGGCCGCGATCAGGGTCGTGTTCGGCCCGACGTGGATGTCGGCGGAGAGGCGCGAGAGATGCCGGTCGTAGATCTGCTTCTCCTTCTCGAATTCGAGGAGGTAGGGCACGCGGATCAGCTCCATACGACCCTTGAAGGAGGGGAAGAGCGGGTCCCTGCGGAAGGCGGAGAGGTAATTCTCGTTGCTCGTCCCGATCATGATCAGGTCGAGGAAGGCCGTATAGGACGGGAGGTTGATCATGCCGCTCTCGGCCGTCGTGAGCAGGTACTTGTTGGCCTCGATCGGCCGCTTGAAGAAGTCGCTGTACTCGACCAACCCCCTGTTCGCATCGACCAGGTCGCCCTGCGCCTCGAACAGGGTCTCGTTCTGCAGCACCGGCGGAAGGCCCTGCATCGTGGCGTGACCGATCTGACGGCTTCGCGCGTCGATGTTCGCCTGCGGCTCGATCGTGACCGCGCCCGAGCGGAAGCGCCGGGAGAGGTAGTAGCGCTCGACCTGGACGTGCCGCATGACCTTGCGCCAGTCGCCGCGATAGGCGCGCAGAAGCGCGAGATAGATCGACCGGAACTTGGGCGAAAGCTCGCCCTCGGTCAGGAAACGCGTGTCGAGGAAACGTTCGCGGGAACCGGCCTCGTCGCGCGCGAGGGCCTCGCGCAAGAGGGCCAGACGCTGCTCCCGCGGAACCAGGAGCAGGGGATGATCGTGCAGGTCGGAGGGGATCTTGGCGGAGATCCGCTCGGCTTCGAGGAAGGCCAGGCTGTCGAGCTTCTCCTCGGGCATGACCGGGTTGAAGCCGAGCCGGTCGCCGCGGTCGCCGGCCTCGCTGAAGACCCAGCTGAAGCGGAAGAGCGCGCCCTCGTTCTCGTGGGAGTAGCGCTCGAGTCCGCGGATGAGACCGTTCACGAGCGTCGACTTGGCCGAGCCGTTGGGGCCGTGGAGGAGGATCAGCTTGTCGATCTGACGGCGCTGCACGAACTCCCGAAAGCAGCGATAGAGCTCGTTCTGGGCCTCCTCGTGCCCCACCATGGCGAACTCGCCCGCGTCCCAGGGGTCGTCGAAGAGCCGGAAACGTCGGACGCGCCCGCCGCCGACGGATGGCGCCTCCGCGGTTCCCCAGTAGTCCATCATGTCGGCGGCGTACTGCGCGGTGTTGCGCGACAGGAGGTAGGGCTCGGCCCGGACCAGATCGAGATACTGCTGGAAGGAGAGGATCGAGCCCTCGCGCTCGAAACGGCCCTGGGTTTCGCGGCTCAGCCGGCCGATCAGGTCCTCGGTGGGTTCCATGGTTCTCCTCCTCCGGATCGGGGTCGTCGCAAATCACGGACGCTCCCGATTATACGTCGGCGAGGCGAGAAGTCGGGGTGAAGCTCTTCGATCCTCCCGGCCGATCTTTGGCAGGAGGCGCCGCGGGCGGAAAGCGGCCGATGGCGCGTCCGGTGGCCCTCGCCCCGGTCGGTTATGATCCGCGCCGGCCGGATCATGACACCGCGCAGGGAACGAGAACGCAGGCTCGATGGTCTTCAATTCCTACACCTTCGCCCTCTTCTTCGCGCTGATCCTGGGCCTTTACTGGTCGATCCCGGGCTGGCGTCGCCGCAAGGCGCTGCTCCTCGCGGCGAGCTACCTGTTCTACGGCGCCTGGGACCCGGTCTTCGTGCTCCTGCTCTGGACCTCGACGGCCGCCGACTGGATCGCGGCGCGGAGGATCGACGCGCTCGAGGAGACGCGGCGACGGCGGCGCTGGCTCCTCCTCAGCCTCCTGGTCAACCTGGGGCTGCTCGGCTACTTCAAGTACGGCCGCTTCGTGCTGGAGAATCTGATCTGGCTGCTCGGCCGCGCCGGCATCGACTACCAGCCGGCCGCACCCGACATCGTGCTGCCCATCGGCATCTCCTTCTACACCTTCCAGACCCTGTCCTACACCATCGACGTCTACCGGCGGCAGACACGGCCGAGTTCGTCGCTGCTCGACTTCGCGCTCTACGTCACCTTCTTCCCCCAGCTCGTCGCCGGTCCCATCGTGCGCGCGCGGGAGTTCTTGCCGCAATGCCTCGAGGAGAAGCGCTTCGACCCGCGCCGTTTCTCCTGGGGTCTGATCCTCCTGCTGGTCGGGCTCTTCGAGAAGAACGTCCTGGCCGACGGCATCTTCGCCGAACCGGTCGATCGGGTCTTCTCCGCGCTCGGATCGGCCAGTCGACTCGATCTCTCGGTCGGCATGTTCGGCTTCGCCTGTCAGGTCTTCTTCGACTTCGCCGGTTACTCGACCTGCGCGGTCGGCGCGGCCCTCTGTCTCGGATTCCGCCTGCCCGACAACTTCAGGAGGCCGCTCTGCGCGCTGGGCTTCACCGACCTCTGGAGTCGCTGGCACGTGACACTCTCGAGCTGGATTCGCGACTACCTCTACTTCCCGCTCGGCGGCAGCAGGAAGGGCGAGATCCGCACCTACGTCAACCTCACCATCACCATGTGGGTCATCGGCCTCTGGCACGGCGCGAGCTGGAACTGCATCCTCTGGGGCGGCATCAACGGCGTCTACATCGCGATCGAACGCGCGATCATCAAGGCCAGGGGCGGCCGGCCCTTCCGCAACGAGGGCCTCCGCGGCCTCGTCGGCGCGGCGCTCACCTTCGTCCTCTTCAGCATCACCCTGGTGGTCTTCCGGTCCGGCACGCTCGCGAATGCCGCGCTCTTCTTCGAGCGCCTGGTCGCGGGTTCGGGGCCGGCTTCGCGCGATCTCCTCGGTCGCCTTCCCGCCGCCTGGGTGCTCGGAATCTCGGCCCTGACCTTCCTCGTGCACTGGATCATGCGCGAGAAGACGATCGAGGGCGTCTACGCGGCATCGAGTCCCTGGCTCCGGACCGCGGTCATCGCGGTCATGGTCTATCTCCTGGTCACCCACACGAGCACCGACAGTGCCTTCATCTACTTCCAGTTCTGAGCCCTACGACTCCTTCGCGCGCGTGCCCGAGGGCTTCGGCCCGCGCTCCCTGCTGGTGATCCTGATCGTCGGCGGGTTGCTCGTCCTCTCTGCCGAGCTCTTCTGGCGCGGCCGCGGCATCCGCCCGACCGCACCGGACGGCGCGGCGCTCTGGGCCCGTGAACGCGACCACGCGCTCGCGGCCTCTCCGGCCGCGGTCGCCATCCTCGGCTCGTCACGGGTGATGCTCGGCCTCGATCCCGAGCTGATCGAGGAGGAGCATCCC
>JBFIHP010000527.1:0-3229 GCA_041601735.1 Planctomycetota bacterium
TCACGAGGACCGCGACGACGAGGCCGACGAGAAGGGCGACGACCTCGATCGGGACGAACGCTCCGATCGGCATCGGCGCCGCGGGCGCCACGGGCGCAATGCCGAGAACGGCCCGCCCCCCGGCGAGAAGTTCTGAGCGGGCTCTGCGGCCCTCGTGCCGCCCTGCGCCCCCGGGCCACGGGGGGCGCATTTCGTCTCGATCGCCGCCGAAACTCGCGCCGGGGCCTTCACGACGTATAATCCCCGTGTGGATGGACGGCCGCGGGTCTCGGACCCGGAACCTGGCCCGTCGAGGTAATCATGCGAATGCGACCCGCCCCCCTGCCCATCGCCCTCCTTCTGTTCGCGCTGGCCGCCCCGGCCCTCGCCCAGGACATGGACGCGCGGATCCGCGCCGACTATGCCTCGGTCGAGAAGGCACAGAACGCCATGAACGGCGAGATGGACGACGATCTCCGCGAGAAGCTCATGGACGAGTACCGCCGGGCGGTCGAGTCCTTCCTCGGCGAGTGGGAGCCCCGCGCGAGTGATCTCGACGAGGGCCTCTTCGATCTCGGCCGAGCGGCGATCCAGGCCTTCGCGCCCGAGCGTGCGGTCGGCTACCTGGAGAAGTTCCTGTCCCGGCACCGCGATTCGACGAATGGTGCCGAGGCGCAGATGTTCCTCGGCGATGCCTACCGCGCCACCGATCAACACGACAAGGCCGTCGCGCTCTACGCCGCCTTCGTGGCCGCGAATCCGGAGAGCAGGTTCGCGCCCCACGCGCTCCTCGGTCTCGGGACGGCGCGCTTCCTGTCCCTCGACTTCGAGGGTGCGGCGCGTGCCTACCGCGAGCTGATCACCCGTTTTCCCGATTCGAACGTGGTCGCCGATGCCCAGCTGCAGCTCCTGAACGCCCTCGTCTACGGCGACCAGGCGGCCGAGGCCCGGGACCATCTCGCGAAGCTGCTGGAGCTCGAGCCCGAGGCCCCGGAACTCCTTCAGCGCGGTGAGCAGCTCGAGCTCTACGGCCGCGAGGCGCCGGCCCTCGAGGGGGTGCTCGACTGGAGCGGCGTTCCGGGATCCAGCTTCGATCGGATGCGCGGTCGCGTCGTCCTGCTGGTCTTCTTCCGCACCAAGCACATCCCCTGCGCGCGAAGCCTCCAGATCCTGTCGCAGCTGGAGAAGGACATGCGCGCCCAGGGCGTGACCGTCTGGGGTCTCAGCAGGGCCTACAAGCTCGGCAAGAACGACTGGACGCTCGACGACGAGATGCGCTGGCTGGGGCGCTATCGCGAGAACCCCGCGGCGGTGATCCAGCGCGAGATCGGCTACACGCCGGGCGACGACCCGGAGGAGGCCGAGGTCTGGAAGCCCCTGGAGGAGCCGATCTCGGCCACGCTGGGGCTCACCCGCGACTTCGTCAACCACAAGGCCTTCAAGGTCCGGCGCGTGCCCACGATCGTGTTGATCGACAAGAAGGGACGCGTTCGACTGATCGAGGAAGGCGGTCAGGCCGGCGGCGGCTTCCAGGAGAAGATGCTCCGCGCCTTCGTCGCCAGGCTCGCCGCCGAACGATAGCTCGGCGCGCGATCGCCGCAGGAGCGCCGCTCTGACAGAGCGGCATTTCCGGCTGCGCGAGCGGCCCCGGGTTCACGCGCAGCAACCGAGCATCGCATGCCGGCCTGCCCGGCCGGCGCTCCTCTTGCGCCGCAGGAGCGCGCCGGTCGGATTCAGGCGCAGGCGCTGCGCGCAACGAGGCGACCGCTCTCGAGGCGCGCGAGCTGCGCTCCCTCCACGCGACGATCATGATCGATCGCCGCGACGACGGTGATGCCGAACTCCTCGTGAATGCGCAGGAGGTCGTCCAGCTCGGGCGGCGATCCCCAGGGCGGCGCCACGAGGTCGGCCACCAGGAGGCGCGGCCGGCGCAGCATCACGCGCGCGCAATCCACGCGGCGTCGGGTCGGAGCGTCGAGGCTGCCGAAGGGGCGCCGGTCGTCCGGATCGAGACCGAGGACGGCGAAGACCTGCGCGGGGTCGAGCCGCGGCGCGTGGCGGCGATCGCGGACGAGGTCGTGGAGACAGGCGCTCGCCTCGAGGCGGAACCAGGGGCCGAAGAAGCCGACGAAGGCCGCGATGGCCGGCCGGGCTGCGGCGGCTTCCGGTCCGGTGATCTCGATGCCGCCGAGCCGCAGGCGACCGCGGGTCGGCGCCTCGAGACCGGCAAGGAGGTTGATCAGGGCGCTCTTGCCGGCGCCGAGCTCCCCCTGGACCAGGAGGATCTCGCCCTCGCGGACCTGGAGATCGACCCCCCGGAGGACGGGGATCAGGTGTTCGTCGATCCGGTAGTCGAGATCGACGCCCTCGAGGGCGATGATTTCGGGCAGGGGCATGGACGATCTCGGTCGAGGTCCGGGGCGCGACCCCGTCGGCCGCGTCTTCCTCGATATCGAGAGCCGTCTCGCCGTCTTACCGATTTTCCGTCGGGGTGTCGCCCGGGGCGGTTCCGTCCAGGATGCGGGCCATGTTGACCGCGTTCACCAGGAAGTGGACCAGGACCGGCGCGAGCAGCCCTCCGGTGGTCAGCCAGAGCCATCCGAGCAGGAAGCCGCAGCCGGTCGCGAAGAGCGTCCAGGGCCAGAAGCGCGACACCGGCCCCGTGTGCAGGAGACCGAAGAACAGGCTCGTCACGACGAGACCGACAGTCGGAGAGTCGGCGAGTTCGCCGATGAAGGACTGGAGGAAGCCGCGGAAGAACAGCTCCTCGGCCAGCGAGGAGAGCAGCGCGAGGGCGAGGATCGAGCGCAGGCGAAGGCCGCCCAGTCGCTCGCGCACGACGTCCTCCAGCGCATCGAAGAGCCGACTGCGCGCCCGGAGAACACCGCTCACGATGACGAGTGCGGCGCCGAGGCCGAGGCCCCAGAGCAGATCGCGTGCGAGGTCGGCCGGCGCGAGCGAGCGCATGAGCGGCGGCCCGAGCAGGCTCATCAGGACGAGACCCGCGGCCAGGAGAAGGAGGTAGATGACGACGATTCCGATCACGGGCGCGGGCACGCTCCTGTCGATCTCGATCTCGTCGTCGTTCTCAAGGCTCATCGGCTTCCCCCGGCGGCGCGCCGCATGATAGCAGATGAGGTCCGGAGGAGCGGCAGGACCCCGTCCCACTCGTCAGCCCGGCTTCGAGCCGGTAGATTGTCGGCCATGGGAATGCACAGCATCGAGACCCTGCGCGCGCACGGCATCGCGA
>JBFIHP010000528.1:0-3228 GCA_041601735.1 Planctomycetota bacterium
CCGCCCGAGACGGCGACCCGGACCTCGCCGCCGCCGTCTTCCTGGGCCTGGATGGCGTTCAGGATCAGGTTGACCAGCACCTGCCGGAGCCGGATCTCGTCACCGATGAGCTCCGCGCCTTCGGCGGCGCGCTGGTTCACGAGCGCCACCCGGGATCGCTGCGCGAGCGGGCGGAGGAAGCGCAGGGCGTCCTCGACCAGCTCGTTCGCGTCGAGGTCGGTGACCGAGGAGACGCCGCCCCGGACGTTGTCCAGGAGATCGCTGATCGCCTGCTTGCAGGTCTCCACGTTGCGGCTGATGACCTCGACGTGCTCCTGGAAGGGCGATCCCGGTTCGAGTTCATCGGCGAGCATCTGGGTGAACATCGAGATCGAGGCCAGCGGATTGTTGATCTCGTGAGCCACGACGCCGGCGAGTTCGCCCGCGACCGCCATGCGTTCGTGGAAGGCCTCGCGGTCCGACATCGCCCGTCGCTCGGTCACGTCGCGGCTCACCAGGAGCCGACCGCCGACGAGGTCGCCGACCGTGAGGTCGGTCACCAGGATCTCGTAGCTTCGCCCGTCGAGCTCGACCTGACAGTTGCGATCGACGTCCGTCGCCACGAGGCATTCGTCACAGGATCGCTCGGTCAGACCACAGCCCGGGCGGATCGGCGCGGAGGCCTCCAGCATGCGGACCAGCGGTTCGGCCGCCCTGTTGCGCAGGACGATGCGCCGCTCCTGGTCGAGCAGGCAGAGCCCGTCGCGCATCGCGGCGACGACGGTCTCGAGTTCGTCGCGATGGCGTTCGACCTCGACGGTTCGCAGCTCGACGGCCTCGGCCATGTCGTTGAAGGCGCGGCTCAGCTCACCCAGTTCGTCCTCTGACTCGACCGGCACGCGGGCGCCGAGATCGCCGCGCGCGAGGCGCCCGGAGGCATCGACGAGACGACGAAGCGGAGCGACGATGAAGCGGATGCTCATGAAGAGCGCCCCCAGGCCGACCGCCAGGACGACGAGCGCCGTGCCGAGATAGCGGCTCTGCAGGGCGCGCACCGGCGCGGAGGCCTCGTGGGCGTCCTGTTCGATCCTGGCCGTCCAGCCGCCGCCGCCCAGCTCGGCGCTCCGCGAGAACACCTGCTCGCTGCGCGGTCCATGATCGCGAGGGTCGCCGTCGGCCGAGAGCGCGAGCCCGAAGCCGCGCGCGACGAGCTCCTCGTCCGGCGGCGACGAGGAGCGGAACCACCAGGGGATCTCGAGCTCCTGCCCTTCGGAGTCGCGGAGGACCAGACGCGTGTCGCGGGGATCGGCATCGCCGACCACGGGGCCCTTCACCAGGAAGCGTCCGACGGGCACCCAGGCCGACAGGGAACCGATGCGAGTCAGGCCGTCGAGACTCCGCAGCGGGGTCACGACCGCGAAGCAGGGCCCGAGTTCGGACTCGGCCATGCGGAAGGGGCCGAAGGGTGTCTCCGCATCGGTCGGGAAGCGCCCGACCTCGAGTTCGTGCGCGCGATCGACGGTTTCGGCCGCGCAGGCGACGAGTCGACCCTCGAGGTCCCAGACTCCGCAATCGACGAAGGCCGGCTCGAGCGGGACCTTGTTCCGGGCGAGATGTCGATGCAGGCGCGGGGCGGCCGAGGGGTCGCCGCCGACATGCGCCGCGAGCAGTTCGCGGATGAGCCCGTCGGAGGCGAAGTCCTGGGCGCGGCGCGCGAGCAGCTCGCGATTCGCCGAGAGGACCTGGGCCTGCGCGTCGGCGTTGGCCGCGAGCCGCCGGGCGATCTCGGTCTCGAGCGAGCTGTGGGCGAAGCGCGACACGAGATAGCCGCCGGCCAGCAGAACCGCGAGGCAGAGCACCAGGAAGGTGATCGGCAGCTTGTAGCGGATCGGGGTCGCGGCCAGCGGGTCACGCATCATCGGCTCATCTCGGGATCATGTCTTCTTCGCGTCGAGGACGTCGTGGACCCAGGAGTGGGCGGCGACGGTGCCGGGCATGCCGAGGGTGCTGGCGGCGAGCGCCACGACCTGCTCGATCTCCTCCTGGCTGATGCCCATCCGCAGCGCCTTCCGGACGCTCGCGTGGACGGGGCCCTCGCGGAGGGCGCCGATCGAGACGGCGAGCTTGACCAGGCGCTGGGTTCGCGGGTCGAGGGGCCCCTTCTCCCCTTCCTCGTGGATGAGGTCCCAGGCCTCGCCCAGCTTCTCGAAGCGCTCGACGAAACGGGTGTAGGCCTTCGGTGGGTTCGACTTGCCGCTCATGACTTCTCCGCTCGGCGGGCTCCGGCGCCCGGACCGGCCCCCGCGGCGCGACGCGAACGGCGTGGGCCGGGGCGGACCGGTTTCAGTATGGAGAGGCCGTCCATGTGGAGCAAGGCAAGCCCGGACGGCGAGCGAACATCGTTTGGAGGGCGATCGCTTTCGAATCGTCAGTCGGCGAAGAACCGGACGCGGCCGGTGGGGATGTCGTAGACCGCGCCGACCACCGCGAGGTCGGTGGTGGCGATGAGGCGCTCGATGAGGGCCGAGCCGTGTTCGAGACGGCTCACCGAGGAACGGACGTTGGCGACGATGCCGCGCTCGAGGAGCTCCGTTCGATCCTTCACGACCTCGGCCAGCGGCACGATCGAGGGTTCGATGCGCTCGACGATCGAGCGCAGTCCGTCGGTCTCCGGTGGGTCCTGACCGAGGACGTGGTTGATGGTCGCGTTGACCGCGCCGCAGCCGCTGTGCCCGAGAACGACCACGAGCGGCGTCTTGAAGCTCGCGGCCGCGAACTCGACCGAACCCACCTGCGAGGGCGAGACGACGTTGCCGGCGACGCGGATGACGAAGAGGTCGCCGAGGCCCTGATCGAAGACCATTTCGACGGGGACGCGGGAATCCGAACAGGCCAGGATCACCGCGACCGGGTCCTGGCCCGCCTGCATCTCGGCCGCCGGGCGCCGGCAGATCTCGACCGCCTGGCGCTCGGCCACGAATCGGGAGTTGCCCTCACGGAGTCTCTCGAGGGCCTCGGCGGCCCGACCTTCTGCGCGCATCTCGTCTCCTCCGACTGGACCCTGACTCTAATCACGCAGCCGCCGCACCGGAAGCCCCGGGCCGGGCCGCGCACAGCTGTCAACGGGCCTCGGGCTCGAGGCGAAGCTCGAGGCTCGCCGCGCCGAACTCCGTCGCGTCGAGCCGACGCGTCGCGCGACCCTCGGCCTCGATGCGGCCGGACGGGAGCGGCGCGCCGCGGTGAAGGACG
>JBFIHP010000529.1:0-3226 GCA_041601735.1 Planctomycetota bacterium
GATCGAGGATTGTGGGCCCCGCCGACCGCTCCGGCAAGAAGCGTTCGGATCTTCGGATCGATCGGCCGCTTCCGGACCGGGCGTCCGGCCGGACGGCATCGCGGGTCGCCACCGGCGACGAGTTCGAGCGCCCCCCGGATTGCGCGGCGGGCTCCGGACGGCGGCCGCGCGGGGGCCGGAATTCGCGCCGGCTCAGCCCGCGTCGTTCCCTCCTGCCGAGGACCCCGCAAGCGGGCGGAGGACAAGGACTTGGGGCGGGTCCGGGATCTATTCTCCAAGATGATCACGGTCCTCGCGTACATAGTCCGACCGTTTGCATACCTTACTTGTTGAATCTTAATACTCGAGGGAGATAATTCTCTTCTCGGTGTAACCCTCCCCGATTCGATCGGGGGCCGTCCCGCCCATCCTGGAGATCGAACATGAATCTGCGCCTCGCGCCCCTCGTCGCGCTCTGCTTGGCCGTCTTCGCGGCCCGGTCCCTTGCCCAGACCCCCACCTGTCAGCTGGTCTGGGCCCAGAACGTCGTCTCGTCCACCGTCGGGTCCAACGCGTCCGGAAACAGCTCGGGTCCCGCCTCGGCCCTGGGCGACACCATCGACGACTTCTTCGCGCTCGGAGACGGCGGCAAGATCGTGGTCGACTTCGGCCAGCCCTTCTCGAACACCGGTGACTCCGGCCCCGACGTCTGTGTCGATGAATGGGGCGTCGCCGATTGCTACTACGTCTGCTTCGATCCGGCCGATTCCTTCACCGAGGCGGCTCTCATCGCGGCCGGCATGACCGGCGGGCCGACCTGGTACGAGTTCTCGACGACCTGGTGCGGCGACGCCGACATCGACCTCGACGCGCTCGTTCCCGGCTACGCGGTCGGCCAGCTCAAGTTCGACAAGGTGATGGTGCTCGACGACTCGAACGGCGGAGACGGTGCCGAGGTCGATCGCGTCTGCGCCAACGTCTGCACCTATCCGCCGACTCCGGGACCCGGACCGGGCGCCTGCACGACGGTCTGGGCCTCGATGGTCGAGGGCTCGAACCAGGGCGCCAATGCCGAGACGAACCACGCCAACCCGGCGGACGCGCTCGGCAACGACACCTCGACCTACTTCAACCTCGGCGACGGCGGCAACCTGGCCGTCTCCTTCGGCCAGGACTTCACCACCTCGGGCGACTCGCAGATCGACCTCTGCATCCGCGAGTACAGCAACAACGACTGCTACTACATCTGCTTCGACCCGGCCGACGCCTTCACCGAGAACGCGATCATCGCGGCCGGCATGACCGGCGGGCCGACCTGGTACGAGTTCTCGATGACCTGGTGCGGCAACGAGGACATCGACCTCGACGCGCTCATCCCCGGTTACAACCCCGGCGAGCTCAAGTTCACCAAGGTCATGATCCTCGATGACGGCAACGGCAGCGACGGCGCCGAGCCCAGTGCGATCTGCGCGCTGGTCTGCAACGTGCCGCCGCCGTCCAATTGCGTTCTCGTCTGGGCCTCGAGCCTCGTCGGCTCGCAGCAGGGCAACGGCCCGATCGCCGGCCACGACGATCCGACCGACACCCTGGGCGACACCCCGACCACCTACTTCTCGCTGGGTGACGGCGGCTACGTGCGCGTCGCCTTCGCGGACGTCCTGACCAACTCCGGCGACTCCTCGATCGATCTCTGCATCGACGAGTGGAACGACAACGACTGCTACTACCTCTGCTTCACGCCTGCCGACGCCGCGACCACGGCCGCGGTGGTCGCGGCCGGCTGGCACGACAACGGCAACGGGACCTACGAGCCCTTCGTGACCTGGTGCGGCGACGAGGACATCGACATCGACGCCCTGCTGCCGGGCTACGCCCAGGGCACGCTCCGCTTCGCCGACATCATGGTCCTCGACGACATGAGCGGCGGGAACGGCGCCGAGGTCGAGCGCGTGTGCGGTCTGAACTGCGTGCTCGCCAAGATCGGCGACTTCGTCTGGCGCGACAGCGACTGCGACGGCGTCCAGGACCAGGGCGAACCGGGCATCGCGGGCCTGACCCTCACGCTGCTCAAGCAGAGCGATCTTTCGGTCGTCGCCACGACCGTCACCGACGCCAACGGCGCCTGGTGCTTCTCCGACCTCCAGGCCGGCGACTACGTCGTCCACCTGACCTACAACCAGGTCAGCTACGCGCTCTCGCCGACCTCGGTCGGCGGCGATCCGACGCTCGACAGCGACTTCGACGCCAACAGCGGCGCCGTCGCCGTCAGCCTCAACGCCGGCGAGCAGCGGACCGACATCGATGCCGGTCTCTGCGTGATCTGCCCGGGACCCCCGGCCACGACGGTCAGCTATCCCCACGGCTTCAGCTCGGTCAACGACCCGGTGATCACGGTCTCCGACTTCATCCCGGGCGAGACGGTGACCCTGAAGATGCACAGTCAGTTCCCGAACTCGCCGGGCTGGATCTTCTACAGCGTCGGACCGGTGACCCCCTTCTCGCTCTCGGGCGGCACCTTCTACGTGGACGTGCTGAACCAGGCCACGAACCTCTTCCTGGTGGCCGGCTTCTTCACCGACGCGAACGGCGACTGGTGCTACACCAGCACCGACACGGTGCCGCTGGCCTGGCTCGGCTACGAGGTGGTCTTCCAGGGCCGCATCTGCGCCCCGACGGGCTTCACGGGCCCGGTGATCTTCCCGCCGCACCTCGACTTCTTCTCGAACGGCGTGGTCGCGACCATCGGCTGCCCCTGAGCGAGCACGGATCGTCCGGATCTCGAGGGCCCGCCGTCTCCGGACGGCGGGCCCTCCTCCGTTCGGGGCCCGACTCCCGCCCCGTGAGCGAGCCGCCGCTCCCCGTCCCGATCCGTCCGGCGACCCGTCGCCCGCGGCAAGTCCCTGTCGATGCCGGGCTTCCGGCGTTCGCCTCGTTTCCGATCATGGCGACTCGATGCGAACAGCTTCTCGGTCTCGCCGGGGAGGGTTCCGGTCGGACCTCGATGGACCGATCGGCGAGGCGGAATTCCGTTTGCCGGGAAAGGGGTCGAGATTAGCATCCGGGTTCAGGATGCCCTTTGCGCCGCCAGTGACACGACCCCCCGAGAAGCGTCCGAGAATCCCCCCGTCGATCCGCGTCGTTCGCGGTCTCGAGCGCTTCGATCGGTGCTGCCGGCGCCTCGAACCCAAGGAGAGCCAAGCATGCTCACACGAAGACTGCTCACGATCATGACCACACTCGTCCTCGC
>JBFIHP010000530.1:0-3221 GCA_041601735.1 Planctomycetota bacterium
CCCCTGCTGCGCTACCGGATCGGCGACATCGGCACTCTGTCGAAGCGCCCCTGTCCGTGCGGACGCCCCGGTGACGTCTTCCTCGACATCGACGGCCGTATCGAGGACTACGTGATGACCCCGGACGGGCGACTCGTGGGCGGGGTCGCGGGGCGGCTCTCGGGGCCCGCCTCGGGCGCGGGGCGACTGACCGGACCGGGCTCCAGCATGGGGATCCACCCGGTCTCGGGCCCGATCCTCGGGAGCGGCACATCCTCCCCTCCCGGCGGCAGTAACTTCCTGTAGGAGGCCAATTTGGCCTCGGCTCGCCGGGCGATCTCGGGAGCGGGCTTCCGGTCGCGAAGAAAGTGTTTCAGCGCCGGCGCGGCGTCGCGGGCGGCGTCCCGCTCGGGGATCTTGTCGAGCAGGTCGAGGGACGCCAGCCACTCCTTCCGATCGTCCAGCCGGAACTGGTAGAGCGCCTTCCAGAGTTCCTGCTGGCTGTAGAGGTTACGCTCGATGCAGAAGGCCCGGACCGCTTTCGCGACCTCGGGGTCCTCGTCCTCGCGGAGGTTCAGGAGAGCCCCGACCGCCGGATCGAGCTCCTCGGTGTCGTAGAAGGCAATCTGTCGCAGCCCCTTCAGCCGCTCCTCGCGAGTGGTGCCGGCGACCAGTTTGTGGACGGAGTAGCGCAGGGCCTCCAGGCGGTCGGCGGTCTTCTCCATCGGCACCTCGTCGCGCAGGAGCGCCTCCTCCTCCCGGCCCTGCCACTTCGAGACGTCGCGCAACGGATAGTGCAGGACCCGGGTGTTCTCGATCACGGTCACGAGGGCGAAGGGCAGGCGATCCGGAGCGACGTCGAAGCCGGCGTGGACGAGATCCCGCAGGGTCGCGGCCTCGATGCCCTCGATCTCGAGCGCGACGAGGACACGCCTGCCGCCGGCGACGGCGAAGCGGTGCTCGACATAGGAGTTGCCGCGCCGCTCGACCTTCGCGCTGCCCTCGTAGACGTAGCGCCCCCGGGGCACGAGATCGCCGAAGACCTCCTTCGCGATGTTCTCCGCATCGATCAGCCGGGAGCGGAAGCGGAGGAGCGGCACCGCGCCGCGCTTCGCCTCGAGATGAAGGAAGAGCTTCCTGATGCCGTTGTTGAGCCCGGCGCGAACGTCGATCGGCTCGCGGTCCCAGAGGTCCTGCTGCGCGCCGAGCCCGCCGGCCTGCAGGCCGAGAGCGACCAGGATGAGGAGCGAAGGGAGTTTCATGAGGTCCTCTGCAAGTCCTCGAGTCGCGCCTCGACCCCGGCCCCCTGGCCGCGAACGCCGACTCTCTTCCAGCGATGACCGACCCGGACCGGCAGCCGCGCGGCCTCGGCTCGTCGTCCCGGACCTTCGACTCGAAAGTCCGGGGCGTCCGGGCGACCTCGATCGTGCGGGGTCGCCCGGCTCCGGAGTATAGGCAACCCGGCCCGGCACCCGAAATCCCCATGCCCGAGCTGGCCCATGCGCGAGATGCCCCACAGCCTGCGGATCATGCCGATGCCCCGATCGCGGAAAGGGCGATTCGACGGCCCGATCCGGCCTCCGTCGCCGGTTGCGGCCCGGACCGGAGGCCGGGGACCGGGTTTGGCCCGAGATGTGTACGGAGAGGGGATCGACCGGAGGACGCTGGAGGACTCGCCGCCGTGACCCGGGGCGCCGAAGACGAGAACGAGAAGAGGATGAAAGAGGGGACCGGTCCCCCCGGGAGGGCGCGTCGCGCCGCCGAGGATCTGGACCGACATCTCCCCTTCGAGCATCCGCTGCGGCTCTTCATGGCCGAGCATGCCCTCATGCATCGACTCGCCGACCAGCTCGACGACCTCTGTTCGGCCCTGGCGCGCGGTCGCGGCTCCCGGGACGCGACCCTGAAGCGCATCCGGGGGCTGGCGCTCGAACTCCGGACCGCCTCCCGGGCGCATCAGAAGCGCGAGGAGGAGGCCCTCTTCGCGGCCCTCCGAGACCGGGGCATTCACGGGCCGCCGGACCTTCTCGAGCACGAGCACGGCGACTTCCAGACCCTGGAGGACGAGCTCGTTTGCCAGAGCGAGGCCATGACCGCGAACCCGGACGGGGACGCCACGCCGCTCTTCCAGGCCGCGTCGAGCCTGATCGCCCTGTCGCGCAGCCACATCCACCGGGAGAACGAGGTCCTCTTCCCCATGGTCCTCGAGCTCTTCACCCGGGACGGAATTTGGGATGAGGTCCGGCGCGTCTCGGATACCATTCCGAGCAGTACCGAGGAGAACGAATCGTGACCGCCCCCGAATCGAAAGCCCTCTGGGGCTTCGACCCCGACCTCGTCCGCCGCCACGACAAGGCCGGCCCGCGCTACACCTCCTATCCCGCATCTCCCTTCTTCGGGCCCGACGTCGGCGAGGCGGAGCTCAGGCGGACCCTGGGGGCCCGCGCGGCGACCCCGATCTCGCTCTATGTCCACCTCCCCTTCTGCCCTCAGCTCTGCTGGTACTGCGGCTGCCACAAGGTGATCAGCCGCGACCCGCGCCGGATCGACCGTTACCTCGACGACGTCGAGCGCGAGCTCGACCTGCAGGCCGAGGCCCTGGGCGAGACGGTCGAGGTCGCGCAGCTGCACTGGGGCGGCGGTTCCCCGAGCGCGCTCGACGACGCCCAGGCCACCCGGCTCATGCGGGCCATCGCGGCCCGCTTCCCGATCGCCGCCACGGCCGAGTGCTCGATCGAGGGCGACCCCCGGCAGCTCTCGCCGGAACGCCTCGGCGTCTACCGCGACATCGGTTTCAACCGCCTCTCCCTCGGCCTCCAGGATTTCGAGGACAAGGTCCAGGAGACCGTCAACCGCGTGCAGGACGACGCCGCGACGCTCGAACTCATCGGCGCCGCCCGCGAGCGCGGCTTCGGCTCGGTCTCGGTCGATCTCATCTACGGTCTGCCCTATCAGACGGTCGAGACCTTCGACCGCACGCTGGCCCGGGTCCTCGAGGCGCGGCCCGACCGGCTCTCGATCTTCAACTACGCCCATCTCCCGGCGCTCTTCCCGGCGCAGAAGCTGCTCCCCGAGGAGCACATGCCCGGTCCGGAGGACAAGCTCGCCATCTTCGGCAACGCACTCGTCCGCCTGGCGGAGTCGGGCTACGCCCACATCGGCATGGACCACTTCGCGCGCCGCGAGGACGAGCTCGCGAAGGCCGTGGAGAGCGGCGGCCTCCAGCGCAACTTCCAGGGCTA
>JBFIHP010000531.1:0-3218 GCA_041601735.1 Planctomycetota bacterium
ATACCACTTTCCCGACAGCATCTTCAGCCGGCATTCCTTGCTCCCCATGTATGGCAGGCCGGCTGAAGCCCCCGCTCCAGAAGCCGGCGCTCCAGGGCGTCAACGGGTGAGGAGGAGGCGGCCGATGGGGGAGGCGGCCTGGGGAGAGGCGGCGGGGCGCATGCTGCCGCGGAGGGCCTCGATCCGGTAGCCCAGCGGGAGGGCGAGAACGCCCTTCTCGTCGAGGACGTTGCGGCCGTCCCGGACGAGATCGGCGAGCGGCAGAGGGTCTTCGCCGGGATTGAAGCCCGGCGAGTCGAGACGGACCAGCAGGCTGCCGTCCTCCAGCTCCTCGAGGCGCTCGCGCGGGTAGGTGAAGCTGCGGGTCGTCGAGTCGAGGAAGACCCGGATGCGGAACCAGCCGTATCGCTCGCCCGGGGGCTCGCGGAAGCGGAGCCCGGGATCGCCCGCAGCGATGCTCACCGTCTTTTCGACCATGAGCTCGATCGGAGGCAGCTCGGCGGCGAAATCGACGGCCGAAGGCCGCGTGAGACGGCCCGAGACGGGGACCCAGCGCAGCCGCGTGAAGGGCGGGCTGAACAGCCAGTCGCTTCGCTCCGCGAGTTCGACGAGGTAGCGCCCCGGCATGTCGGTCTCGGCCAGTTCGAGGTCGAGCGTGACGGCGACCGACCGGCCGTCCTCGGTCTCGAAGACCAGGTTCGCGACCGATTTGCCCCAGACCGCGGTCGGGTCGAACTCGAGGGCCAGGACCGGCACGTCGCGAGGGCGGATCGGGGCCGGGAAGGCCAGCGTGTCGGAGCCCTGCGGGAACTCCAGGCGCGGCCGCGGACCGCCGGGCGGCGGGAGCACGCCCGTGGTGCTCACGAGCCTGGCGGCTTCGGTGGCCGAGGAGTCGTGTCGCCACTCGAGGATGCGGACCGGGCGCGGCGTGTTGCGATCGAAGAGCCGGCGATTGCGGAGCTCCGCCGCGAGCCGTCCTTCCTGCACCGGGAAGACCTCGAGCGAGCGATCGACGAAGGGCTCCTTGAAGGCGATGCGCAGGAAGGTCCCGTAGGTCGGGACGTGGTCGACGTCGGTGGGGATGCCGACCGTCACGTAGACGACCTCGTCGCCGCCCGGTTCGCTCGCAATCGCGAGCAGGTTCTCGCGGACGGTCCGCACGACGCTCGCGGCCCCCAGCTGCGAGGAGATCTGCGCCCAGGCGCCCAGACCCCAGGCGAGGAAGGCCACCACCGTGAAGGCGAGACCGAGCCTCCTGAAGCTCCGGACCTTGCTCGAGAGCGCGAGGAATGGGAGGGCGAGGAGGGGCGCAACGAAGAGGAAGGGCAGATAGAAGAGTCGCGACGCGTCGAAGCCGGAAGCCTCCTCGAAGAAGCGCAGGGGCGCGGCCGCCGCGATCAGGTACAGCGCGCTCGCGAAGACCACGAAGCAGCTGCGGCGCAGGGGGCGCCGGAGGAGCCAGGGGATCGGCACGAGGAGGAGCATCGTCGTGAGGGCCGAGCGCAGCCAGTCGCCCGGGACGCCGCCGGCGCCGTGGAAGCTCCCGCCGACCAGCATGCTCAAGGTGGGCGCGATGTCGCCGAGCACGCGGCCGATGATCTCCCAGGTCACGAGGCGTTCGTAGCCCGCGTAGAAGTCGGCCTGGTCGCCGAAGACCAGGCGGCGCAGGACGAGGTAGGCCGGCGCCATCGCGATCAGGAGCAGGTCGAAGGGCCAGGTCCGGCGCGGCTTCAGGTGCTCCTCCGGGCGGCGCCGGAGGAAGACGAGGTCGATCGCCGCGACCAGGACCGGCGCGACGAGCGCGCCCTCCTTCGAGAACAGGCCGAGGAGGAGCGCGACCACGACCAGGATCGGACGCCCGCGCTTCGGGTCCTCGCGATGCGCCGCCAGGAGATCGAGCGCCACGAGGAAGAAGAGCGCCGCGAGGACGTCGCCGCGCGCGGCCACCCAGCTGACGGCGCCCCAGGTGCCGGGGTGGACCGCGACCAGGAGCGCGGAGAGGAAGGACCAGAGCTCGATGCGGTCGAGCCGGGTCTCGAGCCGCGAGCGCAGGAGCAGGCGACGCATGAGCCGTCGGAACACCAGCACCACCAGCGCGTGCCAGAAGAGGCTCATCGCGTGCAGGGCGAATGGGTTCGCGCCGAAGAGGAAGACGTCCGCCGCGAAGCTCGCGTGCAGGACCGGGCGGAAGAAGGCCACCATGCTCCGGTGCCCGCGCTGCTCCCGCTGCTCGGGCCCGTCCTGACCGAGGAGGACGGCGGGCTCGCCCGGATCGGCGGCGTCGCGCACCTGCTCGAAGTCGTCGAGCTGGAACTCGAGCGAGGTCATCCAGCCGTGGCTCGCGAGGACCGCGAGAACGAGGATGACCTGCGTCACGGGGCTTCTGAGATGGAGCGGTCCGCGCGGCGCGTATTCCCTTTCCCGATCCGTCATGGGCCGTCGGCCTTCCTTGTCCGATTTCCGGGGCGGCTGTATGGTAGCCGACGCGACGCGAGTCGTAAGGCTCGACGCCGGGCGGAAGAGAATCGCCGCCCGGAACATGGATTGGACCCGCTCGCGGGGCCCGCTGAGGTCGTCAGCACATGCGAATCACGATCCTGGGAGCCGGCGAGGTCGGGACCCATCTCGCGCGGGCCCTGATCGGCGACGGGCACCAGGTCATCCTGATCGACTCCAGCCCGGAGGCCGTCCAGAAGGCCCGGGACAGCCTCGACATCGAGGTCATCGAGGGACACGGCGGCAACGTCGACATCCTCGAGCCCGCCTGCGCCCAGGGCTGCGACCTCTTCTGCGCCGTCACCTACAACGACGAGCTGAACATGCTCGCCTCGCTCCTGGCCAAGAAGCTGGGCGCCCGGCAGACCGCGGTCCGCGTCCGCGGCCTCTCGCACGTGACCCGCAAGCGCTTCTTCTACCGCAAGACCCTGGACTTCGACCTCACGATCAGTCCCGAGGAGATGACCGCGACCACGATCTCCCGGGAGGTGCGCGGCGAGGACCTCACCGCGGTCGAGAGCGTCGCCGACGGCAAGATCCAGCTCCACCGCTTCGAACTCACCGGTCGTTTCGATGCCGCCGGCCGGAAGATCAAGGACATCAAGCTGCCGCGCCAGACCCTCATCGCGGCCCTCGTCCGCGGCACCTCGATCCTCATTCCGACCGGCAACGACGAGGTGCACGTCGGCGACGAGGTGCTGATGATCGGCGCCACCGAGACC
>JBFIHP010000532.1:0-3217 GCA_041601735.1 Planctomycetota bacterium
CCCCCAGCCGGTGGGGCGGCCGCGGCGACTCCAGCCGCGCGTGGCGTCGAGGCGGATGGCGGCGAAGCCCTCGGCCCGCTCCCGCGCGGCCTCCTCGGCCGGATCTGCGAGGCTGCGGATCGGATGCCGCTCGCGGCGGAGCCGGTTGATCGTGGTCCAGGCCTCGGTCGTCCACAGGCTCTCGCCCCGGGCCGAGACGATCGCGTTCGAGAGCCGACTGTGGACGACGCGATCGGCCCTGAGATCCGGAATCTCGAGGAAGACCTCGCGACCGTCCGCGCTCGGGCTCGCGCTGCGAACGACGAGGACGCGCTCGTCGATCTTCGGCCCGCCGTACTCCTCGGTGGGCAGGTAGCTCCAGTCGCGCAGGTCGTAGTCGATCGGATCGGCGCCGATCCCGGGGGCCAGGGGCTCGGTGAAGCGGAAGAGCAGGCCATTGGCGCGGGTCTCGATCGCCAGCACCTCGAAGACGGGATCGCCGACGAACTCCAGGCGCTGGAGGCCGTAGCGGAGCTTGCCGTTCTGCCCCCAGTTCCCGGTCGAGCCGATCCCGCCGACGTAGAGTCCACCGTCGGGCCCGTAGGCGATGCGGTTCACGCCGGCCTCGAGGCCCTGCGTGAAGCGGAAGACCGTGCCCTGGGCCACGCCGTCGACCGTCTCCATGAAGGTGCGCTTCAATCCGCCGTGAGTCACGTCGCCGTGGACGACCTGGCCCTTCCAGGGGCCGTCGCGCAGCACGAGAGGCTCGGAGGGGGAGTTGCCGATCTCCCCCTGCGGTAGCCAGACGACGGGCGGCGTATCGACGATCCCGCGCGTGCCTTCGGGATCGACGGCGCGATTGCCGAAGAAGGCGTTCGTGGTGACCCGCAGGAGCTTCGAGGACGGCAGCCAGTCGCCCTGGTTGTCGGTGACGAGGATCATGCCGTCGGGGCCGAGGCCGACCCCGTTCGGGGTGCGAAGGCCGGCGGCGACGAACTCGTAGTCGCCGTCCATCGTGATGCGGATCACGCGGCCGCGATCCGGGTCCTGGGGCTTCGTGTTCGCGCCGCCGGGGTCGATCGCGGTGGCGAGCGCGGCCCAGAAGGCCGAGCCGTCCCAGACCAGGCCGAAGGCGAACTCGTGGAAGTTGGGGGTGACGCCCCAGCCCGCCGCGATGCAGCGGTACTCGTCGATGAGGTCGTCGCCGTCGTGGTCGATCAGCTCGGTGAGTTCCTGCTTCTGCAGGACGAAGATGCGATCGTCGACGACCGCGAGGCCGAGCGGTTCCGCGAGGCCGCTGGCGATGCGCCGCGGGACGATGCTCTCGGGATCGTCGGCGTCGGGCTCGTCGATCAGCCAGACGTCGCCGCGCGGGTCCCAGGAGCAGACGAGCATCCGGCCGTCCGAGAGGAAGTCGATGCCGCCGGCCCGGGGACGGAAGCCCTCGGGTCTGGCCTGGTGCAGGCGGAAGGAGGGGTGGACCGCGTCGAGCGGGACGAGGTCGCCCGCCCGCAGGCGCAGCTTCGTCTCGAGGACGCTCTTCGTGCCCGGGCTCGTGACCTTGACCCCGCCGGTGGCCGAGCGCAGGGCCGAGGCCGGAACGATCGAGAAGTCGGTGTCGTCCGGTGCCTGCCAGAGGAGGCGGAGTCTCGGCTCGCCCGAGTCGCTGAAGTGACGGACGAGCAGGCGGTGCTCGCCGACGGGCAGATCGATCTCGCCCGCCGCCGACGATCCGGACGAGGGTTCGACCTCGCAGATCGGTCGGTTGGCGATCCAGAGCTTCGCTCCGTCGCCCGCCTCGAGACGGAAGCGGTGGCGACCGCTGCGCTCGCAGTCGATGAAGCCGATGAGCTCGGTGAGGAAGCTGGTCTGGAGATCGCCGAAGGCCGCGCGGCCCGCGAGATCCACCGCCTTCACGCTGCGATTCACGTTGGGGGTCTGACCGGGCACGAGCCGGCGGAGCTCGCCGAGCGAGTGACCGATCGAGTAGACGCGCATGGCGAGCCCCGCCTCGCGTTCACCGGCCGCGGCCGCCGGCCGTGCTTCGTCGCGGCCGAGCTGGATCGTCGCCCAGCGCGAGGGGTTGCCCCAGGCGTCGCGCTCGGCCGAGTTCCAGGCCTTGACCTGATCGACGCCCTCGCCGTCGTCGTCGTCGTCGATGTGGATCTCGAAGCCCATGAGCGCGCCCGGCCGCGGGCTCAGGCCGACGTTGGCGAGCGGCAGGGCCAGCTCGACCAGATAGCCGTCCGGCGTTCGCTTCGTGGCCCGGGTCACGCCCGGATGATCGAGGGGATCGCCGTTCACCCAGAAGCCGTCCGCGGCGGCGCGGAAGACGTACTGGACGTCGTTCTCGTCGTAGGAGACCTGACGTTCGTGCCCGCCGTCGAGGTAGACCTCGACGGCATCGTCGTCGAAGGCCCCCTCGGAGTCGTTCACGGCGCGATCGTCGCGCACCTCCACGAGCACGTAGAGCTGGTCGAGGTCGTAGAGGAGGCGAAACGAGGCGTCGAGGTCGCCCTTGCCTCCGGCCTCGCCGAGGACGTCGAGCGCGATCGGGATGCGGGCGGCCTCCGCCCAGACCTCGTCGATCTCGCCGTCGATGCGCGGCGCCCGCGTCGTCTCCTCGACCACGGCGGCCACGAGGGCGCTCTCCTCGCCGGCCTCGGTCTCGGAGGGCAGGAGGAGGTCGGAGGAGGGATAGGGCACGGGGACGGCAGTCGCAGCCCCGGCGACGCGTGCGCGCGGGAAGGCATGATGAAGCTGGCCGAAGGCCGGCGTTCGCGCGGCCGACGGGTCGCCGACCAGGATCTCCCGGACGAGGCCCTCGCCCGTCATCGAGAAGGTCTCGAGCGCCAGGCTCTCGAGCGGCTCCAGTCCCTCGACCCTGAAGACCCGGTCGAGCGTCAACTCGGCCCCGGAGCTGCGCTGCCCCGGCTCCGCCTTCGGGTCGAAGAGCTCGCCGAGGATCGGCAGTCCGCCCATCGCGCTCTCGAGGCGGGGCAGCTCGGAGATGCGAACCTCGCTCCCGTTCGCCCGGACGAGCGCGTGGCGAACCTCGATCCGGCCGTTCACGAGGGCGTGACCGCGGTAGCGGTACTCCGCCGGGACAGGTGTGCCGTCGCGCTCCAGAAACCAGACCGGACGATCGGTCGGTCCCTCCGCGTAGCTCGGGCCGACCGTCCTCGGCTGCGGGCCGTGCTGACCGGAGTAGACCGAACCCTCGAAGGCGACGCCGCCC
>JBFIHP010000533.1:0-3217 GCA_041601735.1 Planctomycetota bacterium
CCTATCGTGACTCCGAGCACGTCAACCTGCAGAAGACCTGGACCGAGTGGATCAACCGCCTGATCGGGATGATCGCCGGCCTGGTGATCCTGGCCGCGGCCGTCTCGGCCTGGATGGAATCGACCCGCGGACGGCGCGGCATCGCCCTTCTGGTGACCGCGGCCGGGGTGATCACGGCCTTCCAGGGCTGGTTGGGCGCCCTGGTGGTGAAGTACGAACTGGACCCGCGCTTCGTCACGGTCCATCTCCTCTTCGCCCTTCTGATCCTCTTCATGTTGATCGAGGCCTGGCTCCTGCTGCGGCCCGCGACCGGGGGCTTCGAGCACGAGGCCCCTCGGGGCCGCGCCCTTGCGCTCGCCCGCTGGATGCTGGGTCTCGGCCTGCTGCAGTTCCTGCTCGGGGCCTTGCTGCGCGGGACGCTCGAGCTGATCGCGGAGGAACAGCCCGGGCTCGCTCGCGGCGCCTGGATCGACGAGGCGGGGCTCGTGGACTGGCTCCACCGCGGGCTCGCCTTCGCCCTCATGCTCGGCGTGCTGGTCTCGGGTCTGGGGATTCGCGCACTCGGCGCTCGCGACCGCCTCCTCGGGCGGACCGCCGGGGCCGCGACCCTGCTCGTCCTGGCCCAGATCGTCTTCGGGCTCGTCCTCATCGAACGAGATCTGCCCCCGACGATCCAGGCGGTCCACATCGTGCTGGGCAGCCTGCTCGCCGCCGCGCTCTTCCTCCAGGAACGCCTCCTCGCGCGCTCCTGATGCCCCGGACCTCCCGGGCGCCGCGCGTCTTCGCCGGTCGCGCGGGCGTCAGAAGAGGACGCGGAGGTCGAGGTAGGCGAGGAAGCTGGGCTCGTCGCGACCGTCCGGGCCGATGAAGCTCCCGCCCACGAAGGGGGCGCCTTCGTCGGGCAAGAAGAGGCCGAGACCGATTCCCAGCGTCGTCTGCTCGGAGTGGCGGTAGTTCGCCCAGAGGTCGATCTCCCAGCCGATGTCGTCCTCCTCGGCCGCGAAGGGCCGGAGATCGGCGTCGTGCGTCGCCCAGAGGACGGCCGCACCGACCCGCCAGTCGGCCGCCGGGTCGAAGGCGAAACCGGCCTGGAGGCTGAAGACGTTGTCCATCGGGATGATGTCCATCAGGCCGTAGCGGGCGCCGGAATGGAGCTTCGCGGGATCGTCGTAGGAATGCCGCTCCGGGAAGAGGGGGATGAAGCCGCTCTCGTCGCCGTGCGAGCCCTCCGAGAACAGGCCGCGCAGGTAGAGCCGCGCGCGCGAGTCGGCGTCGAAGGTCCAGCCGAGGTCGATCTCGAGCGCGATGCCGGCGACCTCCTTGCCGATGAAGTCGTCGATGTCGCCGCTCTGCCAGGCGAACTCGAACTCGTAGTCGAGGGCGCCGAGGAGTCCGCCGACGCGGAGCCCGAGCGTGTGGAAGAAACCGCGCAGGAAGCCGGACTCCTCGAGGTAGTCGCCGGTCGAGAGCGAGGGGATGGCGTTGCCGAGGGTGCCCGTGCTGCCGCCGCCGTTGCCGTTCCAGAAGACCCAGTAGAGGTCGATCTCGAGGTCGCCCTCGGGTCGCCAGCTGAGGTAGAGGGCATAGAGCTCGTCGTCGTCGTGGCCGTCGTCGGCGCCGGCCGGAGGAAAGGGGTGGTTGCCCGGTCGGAGGCTCTCCCGGACGTCCAGCTTGGCGACGATGCCGTCGACGGTCAGGTCGCCCAGATGAAGGGTCAGACGGAGGGCGTCGAAGGTCTCCCCGCCGAAGAACTCGTTGTTGCCGAAGATGAACTCGTCGCCGAGGACGATCTCCTGGCGCCCCGCGCGGACGTCGAGGCCGTCGATCTCGAAGATCTCCTCGAACTGGATGAAGCCCTCGTAGAGCCGGATGTCGGTGAGCAGGAGCCCCGGGCCGAAGGCCCCGACCCCCTCGGTCGCTCCGCCCCCGTTCCCGGCGCCGTTGCCGGCGAGGCCGGTCGGCACGAAGCCCCGGCCCTGGGCGGGCACGTCCTCGTTGTTGAAGCTCCCCTGGGCCTGGATGCTGAGCCGGGTCATGACCCGGCGTGACAGCTGAAAGTCGAAGCCGAGGAGGAAGCGGGCGCTGCCCCAGGTCCCGGAGTCGTCCTCCTCGGCCCCGCCGCCGACGCCGAGCAGGGCCTGGACCGGCAAGGCGATGCCGTTGTCCTGGTTGCCGAAATCACGGTCGGCCGTGTAGCCGAAGCGGACGCGGAAGTCGCCGAAGATGCGGATCGGATCGGCGCCGCTCTCGACGTCGGTCCTGAACGAGGCGGCCGCCAGGGAAGCCACCATGGTCTCGAGTTCCGTCTCGGCGCGGGCGTCGCGCTCGAGCAGCCCGACTCGCTCGGCCGCCAGCCGGTCCGATTCGCGGATCGCCCGATCGAGCGCGACCCGGAGTTCCCTGATCTCGACGCCGAGATCTCGCTCCTGGCCGCGCAGGGCCGTGACCGAGACTCCGACCAGCAGCGCGATGACGAGGCCCTGACGCATCTCGACCCTCCCCGTTTTCCCGTTTCCTCCCTCAGTGAATCAGGTCCGGACCGGAGGCGCAATCACCGGGCGGGAAAGAGTGACGACGAGGACGATCGCGATGGACGAAAAAAAGGAGGGCAGCCTTGCGGCTGCCCTCCCCTCGTTGCTTCGGTCGTCGAGTAGACGATCAGAAGACGACGCGGCTCTGCAGGTAGAACAGGAACGCGACGTCGTCGTCGTTGCCGGCCAGGCCGCCAACGGTCGGAGTCGCCTCCTCGGGGAAGAAGACACCGATACCGGCGCTGAGAGTGGTCTCGGCGCTGTAGCGGTACTCAGCCCACACGTCGATCTCGATGCCGTACTCATCGACGCTGTTGCCACCGATCGCGAGATCCTCGTCGGTGTTGGCCCACAGGAAGGTGGCGCCCAGGGTCCAATCCGCGTTCGGATCGAAGTGGACACCGCCCTGGAGGCTCAGGACGTTGGCAACAGGAATGATGTCCATGAGACCGTAACGAGCGCGGTAGCCCTCGTTCGAATGGCGCTCGAGGAACAGCGGGATGTAGCCGCTGTCGGTGCCATCCGGACCCTCCGACCACAGGAAGCGGACGAAGAGACGGAAGTTGTTGTTGGAGTTGAAGGTGATGCCGAGCTCGGCCTCGATGGCGAGACCCTCGACGTCGGCGGAGATACCGTCGGTCAGGTCCCCGGTCTGGTAGGCCACCTCGACGTTGTAGTCGAGGCCG
>JBFIHP010000534.1:0-3215 GCA_041601735.1 Planctomycetota bacterium
CCAGAAGCTGCGCGAGCTCCGCGAGCCCGGGCGCGATCTTGCCGGCATCGAGCAGGGCATCGACTTCCTCCGGCGCCTGAACCTCGGCGCCGAGCCGTCGCTCTCCGGCAAGGTCGTGGTCCTCGGCGGCGGCAACACGGCGATCGACTGCGCCCGTTCGGCGCTCCGTTGCGGCGCCAGGAAGGTCACCGTCGTCTACCGGCGCAGCGCCTCCGAGATGCCGGCGATCGACGAGGAGATCGACCAGGCCCGCGAGGAGGGCGTCGAGTTCCTCTTCCTGCGGCAACCTCTCGCCTTCGAGGGCAGGAGGGGCCGGGTCGAGAAGGTCGTCCTCGCGGAGGTCGAGCTCGGCGATCCCGACGACACCGGCCGGCGTCGTCCCATCGTCACCGACCGCAAGCGCGGGCTCTCCTGCGACCACGTGCTCCTCGCCCTCGGTCAGAGTGCCGATCGGGGTCTCTGGCCCTCGGACTGGGTCCTCCGCGACGATGGTTACTGGCGCGGCGACGAGAGGCTGCCGGTCTACGTCGCCGGTGACATGGCGACCGGCGAGGGAACGGTGACCCATGCGGTCGGCAACGGCAGGCGGGTCGCGGGCCTCGCCATGAGACACGCCGGCGCCGAGGTCGCGGTCATGGAACGCCCGGATCGCGAACGGGCCGTGCCCGCGACCGACATCCGCTTCGACCACTTCGCGCGACTGGCGCCGACGCGCGACGTCCACAGCAAGCCATCCGATCGCCTGAACGGCTTCGCGGAGGTGAGCGCCGGGCTCGCCGATGCGCTCGAATCGCACCGCTGCTTTTCCTGCGGCCACTGCGTCAGCTGCGACACCTGCCTCGTCTACTGCCCGGAGGGCTCGATCCACCGGGCGATCCAGGGCTACGAGGTCGATTACGGCTACTGCAAGGGATGCGGGATCTGCGTCAAGGAATGCCCCCGGGTGGGCATGGAAATGGTGGACCTATGAGCATCGAACTCCTCACGGCCAATCACGCCGCGGCGCGCGCCGTCGCGCTGGCGGCCGAGGCCAACCGCGTGGGCCGCGGCTTCGGCGGCGGGCTCTACCCCATCACGCCCCAGACCGAGTGCATCGAGCTGCTCTGCGGCGAGAAGTTCAGCAAGGGCGAGGTGGTGCTCGCCGAGAGCGAGCACAGCGCGATGGGCATCTGCATCGGCTTCTCGCTGGCCGGGGCCCGGGCCTTCACCGCCTCGTCGTCCAACGGGCTGGCCTACATGACCGAGAACGTCTTCGCCGCCGCCTTCTTCCGGCTGCCCATCGTCATGATGGCGGTGAATCGCACGCTCGGGCCGCCCTGGAACATCTGGGTCGATCACGGCGACACCCTGATGCTGCGCGATTCGGGCTGGCTTCAGTTCTACTGCGAGGACAACCAGGAGGTCCTCGACTCGATCCTGCTCGCCTACCGGATCGCGGAGGATCATCGCGTCCTTCTCCCCGCGATGGTCTGCCAGGACGCCTTCGTCCTCTCGCACACCGTGATGAACACCGAGGTCCCCGAACAGGCCCTGGTGGATCGCTTCCTGCCGGCGCTCGAGCTGCCGCACCGCCTCGCCGACCGGCCGGTGACGCTGGGCGGCCTCGACTTCCCGCACGAGACCGAGGTCCATCGCCGCCAGTTCCAGGAGGCGATGGATCAGGTCCTCGAGGTCCACGAGGAGGCCCGCGAGGCCTTCGCCGAGATCTTCGGCCGCAAGCTCCCCGACCCCGTCGTGGAATACCGGACCGACGACGCCGACATCCTGCTCGTCTCGATGGGCACGACGGCGACGACGGTGCGCGGCGTGGTCGATGCCGCCCGCGAGAAAGGGTTCAAGGTCGGCGCCCTGCGCGTCCGCATGTTCCGCCCCTGGCCGGCCGACATCCTGCGGGCGAAGCTGGTCGGCCGCGAGCGCGTCGGGGTGATCGATCGCGACCTCTCGCCCGGCTACGGCGGCATCCTGGCCGGTGAGATCTCGGGTCTGCTCGATCCGAAGACGCTCGCCCAGAACTACATCCTCGGTCTCGGCGGCGGCGACATCCGCCCCGAGCACGTCCAGCGCGTCCTCGACGATCTGCTCGAACGCGGCGCACCGGCGAAACCGATGTTCATGGAGGTCGGCTGATGACCAGGAATCTCCTCGAGGACGTGATCGGCGACGAACTTCGCTGTGAGCCGATCCTGCGTCCCGGCAACACCAACTGCGGCGGCTGCGGCATGTCGGTGGGACTGAACTTCCTGTCGCTCGCGACCGGCAAGACGCCGATCCAGATCGTCATCCCGGCCTGCTGCGGCATCGTCACGGCGGGCCCCTATCCGCTCTCGGCCTACGGCGCGCCCGTCGTGGCCTCGACCTTCGCGTCGGCCGCGGCGCTGGCCACCGGTCTCGCGAAGGTCGCGCAGATCAACGACGAGAAGACGCGGGTGATCTGCTGGGCCGGCGACGGCGGCACCTACGACATCGGTCTGGCCACGCTGTCGGCGGCCGCGGAGCGCAACGAGAACCTGATCTACGTGTGTTACGACAACGAGATCTACGGCAACACCGGTGGCCAGCGCTCGTCGGCGACGCCCCCCGGCGCGGTCACCACGACGACGCCCGGCGGCAAGATCCCGAAGAAGAAGGACATCGTCCGCATCCTCGCCGCGCACGGCATTCCCTACGCCGCGACCGTCTCCTTGGCCCACCCGGAGGACGCCGTCGCCAAGATGCGCTATGCCCTGCACGAGAAGGGCTTCCGCTTCCTCCACATCCTCTCGCCCTGCCCGACCGGCTGGAAGTCGGAACCCGGCGAGGGCATCGAGCTGATCCGCGCGGCGGTGAGGTCGGGCCTCTTCCCGGTCTACGAGATGAAGGACGGCGAGCGCTGCCGGATCAACGTCGAGCCCAGCTTTGCCCGGGCCGATCTCGAGACCTGGTTCCGGCACCAGGGTCGCTTCACCAAGGGTGACGTCGATGTCGCTGCGATCGCCGCGATCATCGAGGCCAGCTGGAGCCGGCTCCGCAGGGAAGCCGAGGTCCATCCCGAGCCGAATTGAGACCGCTCCCGGCATCCGGCACCGAAGCTGCGCGAAGCACCACCATCGATGAACCGCTGCCGTTCCCGGCGCACGGACCCCGGGTATCGGCCGGGGTCCTCTTGCCCGCGGGGCTCAGGCCCGGCCGCCCCTCTCGGACCGCTCCGAGGGGTGGGGCTTGACGCGGCCTCGTCA
>JBFIHP010000535.1:0-3202 GCA_041601735.1 Planctomycetota bacterium
CCGGCGGAAGGTGCCAGGCACCGTATGAGGGAGATCTCCGGCGGAAGGTGCCAGGCACCGTATGACCGGGTAGGCGACCGAGAGTCTGCGCGGCCGCCATCGCAGCGCCTGATCCCGCCCCGCGGGGGATTTCCGGAGCCGGGGAGTGTTCGGCGATCTCATCCGTGACGACAATCGGGGCCGCCGGCCCCGCTGCCGTGCCACCGGATCAGAGGGATGAGATGAACGCCAGGATGATCAGCTTCGCGGCCCTGACCGCGATCGCAGCCGTCGTCGCCTTCTTCGCCCTGCGCGAGTTCCAGGGCGGGACCGAGACCGGTTTCGAGGAGTCCAGGGTCGCAGGCGACGAGCAGGCCGAGGGGCCGCGGGGTCCGAGCCGGGCCCTCGATTTCGAGGCTCTCCGCGACGGCCCCCGGATCGACGAAGAGGAGACCGCGGCGAACGAGGGCGAAGACGCGGAGACAGGCGCCGACCTGATCGGCCGGCTGATCGACGAGGAGGGTCGCGCGCTGGCCGGCGTCGAAGTCACCCTCCTTCGTGACGACGACGAGGCCTTCAACTCCGGCAACATGCGTGTCCTGCGGCGTCGAGGTCAGGCCGACGATCGGCGCCGGTCGCGCAGCGACTCCGAAGGTCGCTTCCGCTTCCGAGCCCTGATGGTCGGCAAGCACTACCGACTCGACGTCATGACCGCCCGTCACATCCCCCTGCGCGAGAACGTCGCGATCGACTCGACCGACCTTCACGACCTCGGCGACCTCGTCATGAAGGAGGGCGCCTCCGTCTCCGGTCGCGTCCTCTCGAAGGGGCGGCCCGTCCCCGGCGTGCTGGTCAGCGCCGAGCCCGCGACCGAGGAGGGGCGAATCGTCTTCCGCGCCTTCGCGCCCGAACTGGAGGCCAGCCTCGAGCGCCCTCACTCCGTGCGGACCGATGATGCGGGCCGCTTCGAGATCGCCGGACTCGCCGCCGGCGACTGGGATCTGCTCACCGACCACGCCGACCATCAGGCCGCGGTCGAGCGCGGAATCGCACTCGACGAACGCGAGCAGAAGACCGGTATCACCATCGAGATCGCGACCGGCCTGAAGATCCACGGCCGTGTTCTCGACGAGGAGCGCAAGCCCCTGCCGGGAGTCCGGGTCCAGGCCGTCGATCGCCCGATGCTCGGTGCGGGCGGCAGTTTCGTCATGACCGGCAGGCGTGAGGCGAGGACCGACGAACTGGGCCGTTTCGAGATCGGCGGGCTCCTTTCGCGCGAGTACTCGATCCACGCCTCCTGCGAGGGCCACATGGACGGCAGCGTCGCCGCGCGTCCCGGTCAGGACGAGATCGAGCTTCAGTTGCCGCCCTCGGCCCTCGTCTTCGGCGTCATCCGGGACGCGCGGACCGGCGCGACGATCGAGAATGCGACGCTCCGACCTGCGGCGAGCTTCGGCTTCTTCCAGAGCGCGCAGCGCGCCGAGGTCCTGCGCGGCGAAGCCGCCGCCGCGGCCTGCGGCGGCGATGATGCCCGCGGCCTCTACGCCGTTCCCGACCTCAACAGGGGTGGTCTCCGTCTCGAGGTCGATGCGCCCGGCTACGGCCGCGTGCGCAGCAGGACGCTCGGGGTCGCACCGGGCGAGAGGCTGCGCTTCGACATCGAGCTCGAACCCGAAGCGCGCCTGGACGGTCGCGTCCTCGACCCCGAGGGTCGGCCGGTCGCGGGCGCCGAGGTGCGCTTCGACCGCAAGTCCGACGGTCTGATGGAGATCTCGATCGACGGCGGCCCCGGCGCCGCGAGGCCGACCGGCGAGCCCGATCTACGGGCGCGCAATCCCGAGCCGGTCAAGACCGACGCGCAGGGACGCTACTCCGTCATGGGGCTCGCGGCCGGCACCTTCGAGGTCCAGGCCCGTGCCGAGGAGTTCAGCCCATCGGTCACCGAGTCGGTCACGCTGAGCTCCGGCGAGAGGCGGCAGCTCGACCTCGACATGCTGCCGAGTTCGAACATCGTCGGCCTGGCGCTCGACGCGCGCGGGGCGCCCCGGCCGGGCGCGCGGATCGTCCTGAAGCCGCTCGAGCTGGCCGGAGTCGCGACGCCGATACCCGGCGGCGGCTCCGCGGCGACGAAGACCGACGCCGAAGGCCGCTTCGAGTTCCGCGGCATCGAGCCCGGCGCCTGGCAGGTCTCCATGCCCGAGACCGACGGCAACATGGTCTTCTCCTTCTTCGGCTCGTCCTCCGCCGTTCATCAGGACGTCCAGCTCCCGGCCGGCGAGACGATCGAGATCGTGCTCAGCGCCGAGCCGAAGGCCAGGATCTCGGGGCGGGTCCTCGCGGCGGGCAAGCCGGTCGAGGGCGCCAGGGTCGAGATCGGCGAGTCGGACGGATTCTTCGGCCCGACGGGCCCGTCCGCGACCACCGATCGTGACGGTCGCTATCGCATCGAGGGTGTCGATGCGGGCGAGCAGACGCTCACCGTGAAGGCCAAGGGCGCGCCCTTGCCGACCCGGGGCACCCTGGAGGTGACGGCGGCGATCGACAACCCCTGCGACATCGATCTGCCCGGCGGCGCCATCGCCGGGCGGATCGTCTCGGCCGACTCCGGCGCCGGCATCGCGGGGCTCGAGGTCGAGGCGCGCGAGATCGACGCCGACGGCGCGACGAAGTCGCGCACGGCGATGGCCGTCTCGTTCAGCGCGGACGGCGGTGGCGAGATCCAGGTGATCGAGGGCGGCAGCGGCCGGGTCAAGACCGACGACCAGGGCCGCTTCCACATGCCCTACCTTCCCGACGGGGACTACGTCGTGACGGTCAAGGGAAGCGGCTACATCCAGCTCTCCCGGAAGCCGATCGAGGTGCGCGAGGGTCGCATCACCCGCGATGTCGATTTCAGCCTCGAGCGCGGCCACACGCTCGACGTCCACATCGAGGGCAAGACCGGATCTCCGTACATGCTCAGGCTCTCGAGCATCGACGACGGGCCTGCGGTCAACGAGACCAAGGGTTCGCGCGGCGGAAGGGCCTCCTTCCCCGGACTCCGGGCCGGCCTCTACAAGGTCAGCGTCCAGCGGCTCGCCATCGACGGCGCCGACGGCGGCAAGGTCGAGCGCGAGGTTCGCATCCGCGACGGCGACGAGAAGGTCGAGATCGACCTGAACTGAGCCGGTCTCAGTGCTCGACGAGGAAGCGCCTGATGCCGGCGAAGGTATCGCGCCAGCCC
>JBFIHP010000536.1:0-3199 GCA_041601735.1 Planctomycetota bacterium
ATATCGATGAAAGAACATTCCATGCAGCGATCACTCAGAAGCCTCGTTCCGGCCCTGGTCCTCGGCCTCGGACACCTCCAGCCCGCCCAGGAGGAGCAGCCCGCAGCCCTCAAGTCGGGGCTCAGGCCTCCGGCCGGAGCGGTCGCCGTGATCAACGGCGAGTCCGTCCCCCGCAAGGAATTCGTGGACGGACTCCACGCCCGCTTCCTGAAGCACGTCACGGGCTCCCAGGCGCTCGAGAACCTGATCTCGCAGAAGGTCATCGACGCCCAGATGAAGGAGCGGAACGTCGCGATCGGCGACGACGACGCCCGGGCCGAGTACGACCGCCTCGACGAAGAGCTCCGCAAGGCCACCAAGGGCCAGACCGATCTGGCCACCGAGATGCGCAAGAAGGGCATGAGCAAGAACCAGATGCTCGAACTCCTGCGCTACAAGATCGCCCTGGAGAAGCTCGCGGCCCTCGACTTCAACAAGGAGACGGCGAGCCCCGCCGAGCAGGAACAGTGGCTGCGGGCCAAGCGCGCGGACGCCCGGATCGAGACCGATCCCGCCCGTCTGCCGGACGACGCCGCGGCGCGGGTCGGACCGGGATTCGTCACCCGCGAGGAGTTCGCCGGCGCCCTCCTCCAGCTCCTGGACCCGGCCGAGTCGGTCAAGATGGTCGAGGCCGCCATGCAGGCGAGGCTCGCCGAACAGCTCTGCTCGGCGCAGGGCCTCGAGATCGACGACCAGGACGTGAAGGAGGTCTACGACCAGGTCAAGCGCCGCTTCGAGAGCGACCCGCGCTACCAGGGCCTCGCCTTCGCCGACTTCGTCAAGGAACGCTACGGCATGGACGCGGAGACCCACCGAGGCAGCTCCAACTTCCGCCGCGAGGTCTGCCTGAGCCGGCTCGGCGACAGCATGGTGGGCGCCGACGAGGCGGCGCGGCTCTATCGCGAGCGCGAGCGCGAGTTCGGGCCGATCCACCACCTCCGCCACATCATCATCCGCGGCTCGGACGACCCGAAGTTCACCGGCAAGATGCGCAGCCTCGCCGAGGCGAAGAAGGTGGCGGAGGACGTCTGGAAGCGCCTCGACGGCGGCACGATGGAATTCGAGGAGGCCGCGAGCCTCTTCAGCGAGGACGCCCGCTCGAAGTTCAAGAAGGGCGAATGGGACTCCTTCACGCCGGCGCAGCTCGACAAGGTCGAAGGCGGCGCCGCCATCCTCGAACTCGAGGTCAAGCGCTTCAGTCGCCCCCTGCTCTACTCCGGCGGCTACCGCATCGTGAAGCTCGAGGAGCGGTCGCCGGTGCCGCCGCTGTCGCCGGAGACGGCCCAGGAACTTCGTCGCGGCCGGGCCTTCCAGCTCTTCGCCGAGGCCTGGAAGAAGGCCGAGCGCGGCTACGACCTCGAGCGGCTCCTGCCCGCGGGAGCCGGCGAGTGAGCCCGGAGACCACCGCCCAGGCCATCGCGCGACTGAAGCGCGAGATCGTCTCGGTCTGCCACCGGATGTACGCCCTGCACTTCATCGTGGCCACCGACGGCAACGTCTCGGTGCGGATCGCCGAGGACGAGCTGATGATCACGCGCAGCGGCATCTGCAAGGGCGAGATGACCGAGGACGACGTCATCACCGTGGACTTCGGCGGTCGCGTGCTGGAGGGCGACGGCAATCCCTCCTCCGAGACCTACATGCACATCGCGGCCTACGAAGAGCGCCCGGACATCGCCGCGATCGTCCACGCGCATCCGCCCACGGCCGTGGCCTTCACCATCGCCGGCAGAAGCCTCGCGCAGTGCATCATCCCCGAGGTCGTCCTCACCATGGGCACGGTGCCGACCGTGCCCTACACGACGCCGACCACCCAGGACGTCCCCGACGCGGTGCGGCGCGTCATCCGCAACTGCGACGCGCTCATGCTCGAGCGCCACGGCGCGGTCTGCGTGGGAATGAGTCCGAAGGACGCCTTCTTCAAGCTCGAGAAGCTCGAGCACGCGGCCCACGTGACGCTCATGGCGCATCAGCTCGGCCGCGTCCAGACCCTGCCTCCGGACGAGGTCAAGCGTCTGCTCTCCCTGCGCTCGAAGTTCGATCTGAGCGGCAAGAACCCGCTCTGCAACGACTGCGTCGTGGGCTGCTTCGAGGGCATCGACACGGCCTCGCGGGGCTGAGCGATCCGGCCTGCGCACCCGAGCCACCCCGGACCGCCGGCGGCCGCGGAGCGCCGCAGGAGCGCCGCTCAGACAGAGCGGCATTCTCCGGCTTTGAAGAGCGGCGGTTCCGGGTTTCGGGGAGCGGTATTCGAGTGCCGGCGAGCACCGAAGGCCGGCCTGTCAGGCCGGCGCTCCTGTTGTGAGCCCTCGGCCGGCGACGGGACGAAACTCGACCTCGGGCCGTCAAGAGTCTCTGATGACTCATGACACAGGCCATGGCTTGCCCCGCGCTCCATCAGCCGCGTGCAAGGGCCGGGCCTCGCTTGTCAGGATCAGACCGAGATTGCATCATGACGCGCGAGCTGCCGACGAGGCTTCCTGTCCGGAGTGAACGAGCGTGGAACTGGCCCGCCGATATCTCGGTGACCTCGGCCGCGGCGTCGAGATCGGCGCCTCGACCCTGAATCCCTTCGAGGGCGTCTCCGCCCTCAACCTCGACTACGTGGACAGCGACGTCTTCAAGAAGGCGCAGCACACCTACGGCGGCGGCGCGGCGCCGATCGACGTCGTCGCCTCGGCCGACGCGATGCCCTTCCTCGACGCCAGCCTCGACTTCGTCCTGGCCAGCCACGTGCTCGAGCACATGGTCGATACGATCAAGGCGCTCCGGGAGTGGGATCGGGTGCTCAGGCCGGGCGGCATCGCCTTCCTGATCGTGCCGCACAAGGAGCGCACCTTCGACGCACCGCGACCGCGGACGCCCTTCGAGCACCTCCTCGCCGATCACGCCGAGGGCATGACCGTGGCCCTCGATCCGCAGGTGCCGAGCAGCCACTACCACTGCTGGATCACCGCCGACGGCGTCGAGATCATCGAGCGCCTCGTCGCTGCGGGCGCCATCGACTGGGAGGTCCTCGAGGTCGAGGACGTCGATTCCAAGGTCGGCAACGGCTTCACCATCGTCGCGCGCAAGCGCGCGCCCACGGCGCGCGAAGAGGCGTCGGGGACCGGGACGATCGCCTTCCACCAGTGGACCCTCGAGCTGCCCTTCCAGGTGA
>JBFIHP010000537.1:0-3193 GCA_041601735.1 Planctomycetota bacterium
TCGACGACGACGAGCTGCGCCAGGCCATGGTCAGGGGGCTGGCACCCAACACCACGGTCGCCGAGATCGCCGACGCGACCGTGCCCACCCTGGGGCCCGGGGCCGATGCCGAGGCGATCGCCGCCATCTTCCGGTCCGAGGCCGCCCGCTTCGTCCTCGAACTCGACGCCGCCGGAAGGCCGCGGGTCCTTCACGGCCGACCCCGCGATCCCTTGGCCGAGCGGCGGCCCCGGCACGCCGTCCTGATGGTCGGGGGCGAGGGCACGCGCCTCAGGCCGCTCACCGACACCACGCCGAAGCCGCTCCTGCCGGTGGGCGGTCGGCCGATCCTCGAACGCATCCTCGAGCATCTCCGGAACCACGAGATCCGCCGGGTCACGATGGCGCTCGGCTATCGGGCCCGCCAGATCGAGGAGCATTTCGCGGGCTGCGGCGATCTCGGGGTCGAGATCGACTACGTGCGCGAGGAGAAGGCGCTGGGCACCGCCGGCGCCATCGGTCTCGTACCCGAGATCGGCAGCGAACCTCTGCTGGTGATGAACGGCGACATCCTCACCGATCTCGACTTCGCCGCGATGGCCGACTTCCATCGGCGCGAGGGCGCGGCCATCACGGTCGCGGTCCGTCCCTACCAGCACCGCGTTCCCTACGGGGTCACCCGGCTCATGGGCCGGCGGATCGTCGGGCTCCAGGAGAAACCGATCCTCACCTCCTGGACCAACGCCGGCATCTACATCATGGAGCCGGAGATCCGCTCGGCGATTCCGGCCAGCCGCTATTACGACATGACCCTGCTCATCGAGGAGCGGATCGACGAGGGCGATCCGGTCATGGCCTTCCCGGTTCGCGAATACTGGTGCGACATCGGTCTCCCCGAGGACTACCAGCGCGCGAACCACGCCTTCGCCGACCGCGATCCCCGCTGACGCCAAGGGGGTCGCTGGCGCGGCCGCTCAGTCGAGCTGGAGATTCCAGTCGAAGCTGCCGTCGCGGGTGAAGGTCCTCGCGGCCGACTCGAGGCGGAATTCCGGCGCGCGCAGGCGCAGTTCGGTGCCGGCGGGAACCGCCACCTCGAAGTCGAAGCGCCCCTCCGTGTCGCTGCGTCCGCCGCCCAGCACGTCCAGGCGATCGCCCCGGCCGACCAGGATGACGTCCACCCCGGAGATGCCCCGTCCCGTCGCCTTCACGCTCAGGACGCCGCGGCAGCGGACCCGGGCCCGACCGAAACCGACGTCGCCCTGATCGTCCATCAGGCGGCCGCCGAGCACGCTCAGGCCGAGTTCGCCGCGACCCTCGGTCCGCGCGGGCAGGTTGAAGGCGAAGGCGAGACGTCCGTCGCGGTCGGCCTCGAAGGCCGCTTCCGGGTCGAGCAGGCGCAGCGGACCGTCGGCGATCCGGTAGAGCAGGGCGCCGGCGGGCAGGTCGGGTTCGAGGAGGCTGCGCCGCCAGAGCTCGTGGCTCCGGGCATCATCGAAGGCGCTGCGGCAGTGGAAGCTGCCGTAACCCTCCGCGCCGCACCAGCCGAAGGGACCGTCGTCGGTCTGGTCGAGGCTGATCGCGCCGTCGACGTCGATGAAGATGCGCTCCCCGCGACGGACCTCGATGCCGCCGTCGAGGAAGCCGCTCCGGGCTTGCAGCCTCATGCGACGTCCGGGCCAGGCGACGAGATCGTCATCGTCGAGCCGCGGCGCGCCCACGTGGCGACCCCAGGCGCGCAGGTCGCCGAGCCGGAAGGGGCCGTCGCCGACGAAGACCACGCGCAGGGCGATGTAGCGCCGGTGGCCGTCACAGCTCGCTCGCAGCGGCGGTCGCGACACGGCGTGTCGGCCGTTCGAGAGCCGGCACCAGTTGACGTTCTCGTCCCTCAGGGTCGCGAGGCGCTCCCAGCCGCCTCCCTCGCGCTGCAGTTCGATGGTGATCCACGAGGCCGCGTCGCCGTCGGAACCCGCGGTCGCGATCTCGATCGAGCGCAGCTCGGAGGCGGCGTAGAAGCGGCTCTCCACCGCCGCCCAGCCGCGGGCCCGGCTGTACCAGAGGCCGCCGTCAAACTCGGAGCCGCTGCTCAGGCCGGGGTCGCGGTCGCTGCGGCGGGCGAGGCCGCCGTGGCGCCTCGCGGCGACGTTGATCAGATCGCCGGGGGATTCGAAGCGGACCTGACGCCAGTCGGTCTCGTGGTGACCGTCATCGCGCCAGCGCGGCGGTCCCTGGAAGACCCAGGTCGGCAAGGCCGCCGCCGCGATCCAGGGGGCGAGGCTCTCACGACTGTTCTCGGCGCAGAAGGTGTCGCAGTGGCGGCGATCGGGCAGCCACCAGACCTGGACACGCACCCGACCGCGACCGCGGAATCCGAACTGGAGGTGCTTCTTCTCGTCGCCGGCGAGGCCGGAGAAGATGTTGCCGCGGCGGGCGCGATCGATCACGTCGACGCTGATCACGTGGTCGCCCGGGCTCAGGACCTGGAGCTCGCCGACGCCCGCGCGGAAGAGGAAGGCGTCGATCGTGGGGGCGGCCAGGGCGCGCACGAGAAGGACGCCCTCGTCGTCCGGCCAGTCCTCCTTCGGTCCGAGGAGCAGGCGGTCGTCGCCGTGGCGCACCGCCCAGGAGTGATCCCAGACGAGCTTCGACTCCTTGCGCCAGTCGCGGTCGGGCCGATCACGACCCGGGCGTCCGGGGCGGCCCTGGTAGGCGAAGGCCGTGGCGTGAGGATTCCGGCCGAGATAGCGTTCGGCGCGCCTCTTCGACTCGAACCAGATCAGCTGGACCTTGCAGCGACCTTCGCCGGCGAACCGGAACTGCCAGCGCAGCGGGCTGTTCCGCTTCAGCTTGCTCCGGACGATGTCGGCGTCGAAGAGATAGTCCTGACTCTCGATGCGCGAGGCTTCTCGCTCGCAGAAGAGCTGCTCGCCGCCGGTGCAGCGCGGGCCGTAGGCCACGCGCAGCAGCAGCACGCCGCGATCCTCCGGCCAGCCGCGCACGGGGCCGTCGAGGTAGTCGGGTCGGAGCGTCGCCTGCCATTCCTTCTCCCAGAGAACGAGCATCTCGCGGGCGTCGTTCCCCGGGCGATCGGCTCCGGGACGATCAGGCCCGGGGGCGTCACGATCCGGGCGATCGCGGCCCGGTTCGTCCCGGTCCGGGCGGTCCGGGCGGTCGGGAGCGGGCTTCTCGGGCTTCGGCGGCGGGGCGCTGACGACGA
>JBFIHP010000538.1:0-3187 GCA_041601735.1 Planctomycetota bacterium
CTTCGTCGGCCGCGAAGCGCGCGGTCGAGAAGGCCGTCGTCGCATGCAGGACCCAGGTCCCCGGCGCCGGGCGATCCGGTTTGCTGCCATCCCGGGCGATCCAGCCGAGGACGGGATCATCGTTCACGAAGGCGGCCTCGAAGTCCTGCGGTCCGCCGTCGGGCAGATGCAGCATGAGCGCGAGCGTGGGCGCCATCGTCAGCGTCTCGAGCTGCTCGCGAAGGCCCGGCGGCGCGAGCTCGCGGGCCTGGTCGGCGGGCAGCGCGAGCACGACCTGATCGAAGCGGCCGCGATCGCGACCCTCGTCGTCGCGCAGGAGCCAGGCTCCTCCGACCCGCTCGAGGGCGACGATCCGGCAGTCGCTGACGACGTCGAGTCCCCGGGCGAGTTCCCGGGGCAGGGCGCTCATGCCGGGGCGGGCCACGAGGCGACGGTGCTCGTCACGGAGCTCGACTCGGCCCTGGCGGCCGAAGGCGACCAGGCGGCCGGGCCAGGGCGCAAGGATGCCTCGGTCACGGAGAGACGCCGCGTACGCGACGAATTCGGGATCACGGGCCGTGAAGTACTGGGCGCCGTGATCGAATCGGAGCTCGCCCTCGCGCCGGGTCGAGCAGCGCCCGCCCGGACGCCGGGCCTTTTCGTGCAAGGTGGGGGCGAGACCGGCCTCGACCAGCAGCCGGGCACAGGCCAGGCCCGCGATGCCGGCCCCGACGATCCCGATCCCGCCGCTCGCTCGCTCCCGTTCCATGATGGTCGGTCTCCGGAGTTCCCGACTCTCGTCGGTCCAGGTTTTTGCTTCCCGCTCCAGGGAGATAACATCCTCCGGGGAGATGAAGCGGATCGTGCCGGCATGAGCGACCTCGAACGAGTCCAGAGCCTGACGCTCGAGCCCCTGCTCGATCTGCGCCGCTACGTGGGCGACGGGCCGATCCATGCCTTCCAGCTCGGCCCCGACGGCCTCTACTGGCTCGCGGTCGAGACCCGGGTCGGCACCGGCCGCCGACTGCGCGTGCTCGCGATCGGCGACGAAGGGCCGACCGTGGACATCCAGTTCATGGCGCCCCCCTTCGAGACCCATCTGGTCCAACCCCTCGGATCGCGCATCCTGGTCGCCTGTTCACGCTGCGGTTGCGGTGCCGGTGCGATGGGGACCTGCGCCGCCGCGATCTACGAGCGGGACGGTCGGTTCGTACGGGCGCTGAACCTGGGCGAGGGCATCGCGAATCTCCAGGCCTCGCCCTCCGGCTACATCTGGGCCGGGTACCTGGCCGAGGGCGACTTCGACTCCTACGCCTGGACCCGCCCCAGCGAGCAACCGGGACTCGCCGGCTGGGCGCAGGACGGGAGCCTGGACTGGGTCTTCTCGGAACAGGGCGAACTCGAGGAGCTCGACGACTGCTATGCCCTGAACGTCGCCTCCGAGGATGAGGTCTGGTTCCTGCACTTCCCGCGCTTCGCCCTGGTGCGGCTGCACCGGAAACGGGTCGCGGGGGTCTGGGACCTGCCGCTGGCGGGCGGCTGCACCTTCGCGGTCGCCGACGGTGTGGCCCTCATCCGCGGTGACGAGACCGAGCGCGACCACTTCCAGGTCGTCGCCTTGCGTCCGGACAACGTGTTCACGGCCATGGGCGCGGTCCGGTTCATCGACCCCGAAGGCCGTAGCCTCGGCGGCGCGAGGACCAGCGCCCGCGGCGGCGAACTGGCGCTCCTGCATTCCGGGCGGATCTTCCGCTACGACGCCCGCAGCGCGGCGGTCTCGCTCTCGCTCACCTGATCATCCCCCTCGATTCGCCGCGAGCCGGACCGCCCGACCTCGGGTCGGGTTAGAATCTCCGCATGCACAGACGCAGCTTCCTCCGCTACGTCGGCGCGGCGGTCGCGGCGCTCCAGGGTTCTCGTCTCTTCGGTGCGCGTCCTGCCGGGCGGCCGCAGACGAGTGGGTTCGCCGGACGTTTCAGCGAGATCCCGCGGCCGCTCCCCGCTCCGGGAGAGCGGGTCCCGACGAGCTTCGACGTCATCGACGACCTGCTGCTGCCGCCGGGCTTCGGTCATGAGATCCTGGCGCGCTGGGGCGATCGCTTCGGTGAGATCGAGTTCGGCGCCAACGCCGATCACACCGCGATCCTGCCGCTGCCCGGCCGACCGGGCCGCTACCACCTGATGGTCAACCACGAGTACATCTCGGTCGTTCCCTGGCAGCAGGGTTTCGCCGCGGCGAAGGGGCGCGAGCTGCCGGGCCTCGCCATCGAGGGCGGGCGCCTCCGTATCGGCAAGCGCCTGCTCGAGGGCCGCAGCCTCGATCTGGAAGCCCTCGCCGCCCGGGCGGCTGATCTGTCGAAGGACGAGGCCGCGGTCCTTCGCGACGCGCGCGCCATCTGCCGGGAAGCGTTGCAGGACCTCGGGCTGAGCATCCTCGAGCTCGAACTCCGCGAGGACGGCGGCCTGCAGGTCGCGGCCGACGCGGTCCATCGACGGATCGACGGCATCGGCACGGTGGGTGTGGCGGCGGCGGACCGGCCGCGCTTCGCCGGTCCCGGGGCGGATCGCCTCGGGCCTCCGCCGGGGACCATGTCGAACTGCTCGGGCGGGACCTCGCCCTGGGGCACCTTCTTCAGCTGCGAGGAGAACTTCCAGGACTTCAGCACCCACGAGGTCGCCGCCGACGGCGGACCGACCGCGCGCCGGAAGCTCTTCGGCACCAGCGGCGTGAACGAGCGCCTCGGCCTGCCGAAGTTCCTCCAGGGCATCGGACAGGGCGCGCCCGGGGGGCCGCTCGACGGTCGGCACTACGGCTGGGTCGCGGAGATCGATCCCCGGACGGGGCGGCTCACCAAGCAGATCATGCTCGGCCGGTTTCGCCACGAGAACGTCGCGCTCGCGGCTCGTGCGGGTCTTCGACTCGCGATCTACCTGGGCGACGACGCGCGCGGAGGCCACGTCTGGAAGTTCGTCTCGAAGGAGGCGGTGAAGGACCCCGCGGATCGAGCGAACTCAGGACTCCTCGAGGACGGCAGCCTCATGGTCGCCCGCTTCGCCGCCGACGGCGGCGGGAGCTGGATCCCTCTGGAGCCGGAGACGCCGCTCGTCCGACCGCGTCCGGAGCGCTGCGCCGGCGGTTCCTTGCTCGTGCCGCGGCGCTCGGCAGCCGGTGACGTCCGCCTCGGCGGACTCGTGAGGCTCGGGCACC
>JBFIHP010000539.1:0-3178 GCA_041601735.1 Planctomycetota bacterium
CATCGCCTCGGAGGCGAGCCTGCCCTTCCTGGGCGCCGTCGATCACCGGACGGGGGCAGGCATGATCTCGGCGATCTGGAGCGTCCAGGCCTTCGCCCTGACGCTCTTCGGTTTCCGCGGGTCGAACAAGCCGCTCCGGGTGATGGGGCTCGTCTTCTTCGGTGTGGTCCTGGCCAAGGTCCTGCTCGTGGACACGAACTCGCTCCCCCGCGTCCACCGCATCCTCTCCTTCATCGCGAGCGGATTCCTGATGTTGCTGGGCAGCTGGATCTACCAGCGCGTGGCGCGCAAGGCCGCCGACGAGAAGGGAGCGGAGACGAGCTGAGAAGCGGAGCGGAGGCGGGCGACGACGGCGGTCCGGCCGTCGCCGCCCGCAAGGAGGCGATGCGATCACCGGCCGCGGTTGCGCCGGTCTCGCGGCCGGCGTCCCTGGCGGTCACCGGGGCGGGGTCCGACGCCCTCGTAGGCCGGCAGCTCGAGCATCCGGGGATCGAGCGCGCTCAGGGCCTCCTCGAGGGTCTTCAGCATCGCGGCCTTCTCCTCGATCACGAAGCGAGCGCGAAGCATCTTCGCCGTGTCCACCGCGGAGATGTTGAGGCCGTCGAGGGTCGCGGCCGAATCGGGGCTGACGGCGAAGGAGCGGAGCAGCTCCTCGAGCGCGCGGGCGTCGTCCTTCGCCTCGTAGGCGATACGGGCCATGCCGCCGTGGGCCATCGCGATGTAGTGTCGCGCCGTGGTCTGCGAGTCCTCCTCCGCGGCGGCGAGCGCCTCGTAGCGGGCGATGCCGCGATCGTAGGCGGCGAGCGCCGCCTCGTCGCGCCCGGCGCGGCGATGGAACTCCGCGGCCACGAGCGAGGCGTAGCCGGCGAACCAGCCGTAGGCGGCGGGGGCCTCCGGCTCGGCGAGCAGTTCCTCGTAGCCCTCCTCGATGCCCGTCACGCCGCGACGACGGAGCAGGCGCGTGCGGTAGCGGTCGTGCAGCATCGCCGACGCCGGATAGCGGCGCAGGCCCGCGGCGAGGGTCTGTTCGGCCTGGCCGAATGCCCTGAGCCACATCAGGAAGTCGTAGTGCATCACGACCTGCGAGTCGTCGCCGAAGGGGTGCCGCGAGAGGATCGAGTAGGCGGCGTGCAGGTCGGTGAGCCACTCGCCGGGCCAGTCCTTGCGGTCACGGACGGCGTCCGAGATCGCCTGACGTCGCGCCTCGGCGAAGAGGCCGAGCACGACCATCGAGCTGTAGCTGCTGGCATCGGCCGGCACGTCCGCGGCGGCCGCGACGGCGCGGGTCCGGGCCTCGTCGGTCTCGCCGAGCGACCAGGCCACCACGGCGAGGATCTCGTTCGGGCGCCAACCCGTGGCGCCGAGACCCTCGGCCTTGAGCGCGTTGCGCCTCGCGTCCTCGAAGAGGGCGCGGCGCACCATGCGGTCGGTGCGGCCCTCGGCGGAGGTCTCGAGGGCGCGTCCGAGCTGCGCCTCGGCGACGTCGAGGAGGGCCTGCGGATCCTCGGAGGCCGCCAGTTCGGTCTGGCGGCTCAGGCGTTCCACCATGCTTCGTTCGTAGGCGTTGCGGGCCGCCTCCGTGCTCGTCATCGTGGCGGCCCAGCCCTTGGCATCGACGGTGCGGGAGCCGCCGCCGAGGCCGCGGTGGACGATCGCCAGGGTCTTGGCCTGCGGCGAGGTCTCGCCCAGGCGATCGAGCGCCGCGATGAGCGCCTGCTTCTCATCGGCCGACATCTGGGCGCGGAGCGCGTCGGCGATCAGCTCGGTCGACTCGGGAGACCCGGCGGCGGCCAGCGCCTTGCGGGCGAGGGCGTTCATCTCCTCGTCGAAGCTCGACAGGGCGAGTCTCAGGAGCTCGAGCGGGGCCCGGTCGCCGAGCTTGGCGGCGGTCTCGAGCATCGCGCGCTTCAGGGCGTCGTCGCCCTTCACGAAGGCCTCCTCGACCGCGACGCGATCGGCCACGTCCGGGGACGACACGCGCTCGATGATGGGGCGGTCACCCTTCACCTGCGGCTCCGGCTTGATCTCGCGGTTGGCGATGCCGTCGTTGATCGTCTTGAAGACCGAGTCGGTGTCCCAGGCGTAGAAGACGTCGTAGGTCTCGTCGCCCTCGAGTTCGACCATGATGTGGCGAGGAGCGATGCGCTGACCTTCGAAGTACTTCTCGAAGAGGATCGGCTCGATCGCGATGTGCTCGCCGCAGGTGACACCGCCGAAGCGAGGGCAGGGGACGCGGTGCCCGTTCTCGTCGTGGTCGCGCGGCGTGTACCGGTAGGTCGAGGCGATCACGCAGACATAGGGCTCGTAGAGCTTGGTGATCTCGGGCTGACGGTAGCGGATCCCGGCGTAGTGCTCGCTCGCGATCTCACCGTCCATGTTGACGCAGATGAGGATCGGCTTCTTCGTGGCGCGTGAGACCGCGACCGCGTCCTCCCAGGTCCTCTGCCAGGTGATGAGGCAGGGCTTCTCCCAGTCGGCCTTGGTCGGGGCCGGCCACATCTGCTCCCGTGAGGTGCCCTCGGGAAGCTGGGCCGGGGCCTGGAGAGAGAAGAGGGCGAAGAGGAGGGCCGCGAGGCCGGGGCGGATGACGAAGCGGGTCATGTTTCAGCCTTTCCGAGAGCTCGGGATCGGGAGCAGACATCATCGTAGGTTCCCCGCTTCCCGGCGACAACGTCCGGGCCTTCGGGAGGGGCCTTTCGCGGGCCCTTCCTTGACCTCTCGACCGCCCCGCTCTCAAATGACGCCATCGAGGGTGCGACAAGGACGAAGCATGACAGACGATCAAGCCCTGGCCGGACGACTCGGGCGGGAAGGCGCGTTTCTCTCCGAGGTGATCACGGCCGTCGAGGAGGTCATCGTCGGGCAGCGTGCGCTGCTCGACGCCCTCCTGATCGGTCTTCTGGCCGACGGCCACGTCCTGTTCGAGGGCGTGCCCGGGCTCGCCAAGTCGCTCACGGTCCAGGCCCTGGCCGGCGCCCTGGGCGGGACCTTCCGGCGCATCCAGTTCACCCCCGACCTCCTGCCCTCCGACCTCCTCGGAACGCAGGTCTACAACCCGAAGACCGGCGAGTGGAGCGTCCGGGAGGGTCCCGTCTTCGCCAACTTCGTGCTGGCCGACGAGATCAACCGCGCCCCCGCCAAGGTGCAGAGCGCGCTGCTCGAGGCCATGCAGGAACAC
>JBFIHP010000540.1:0-3178 GCA_041601735.1 Planctomycetota bacterium
ACTCCGGCGAGGCCAGGATGGCCAGCCACTCGCGCAGCGCGGCGTCCCTCTCGTCGCGAAGCCCGAGAAGGACCGCGCGCTCGCGTCGGTCGGGCGTCTCGACGGGCAGATCGAGAGCGACGATCTGTCGCCAGCGCAGCATCCGGTCGCGGAGCAGGCGCAGCTCGGGGTCGGGGCCGGTCTCGACCAGCAGGGCGGTCAGGTCTCCGAAACGCCCGGTCTCGAGAAGGATCTCGCCCAGGACGCGGACGATCGTCGGCGCCTCGCCGACCTGTTCGATGGCGGCGCGTGCGGCGCGTTCGGCGGCCGCGAAGTCGGCGGCGCCGAGGTGCTCCTCGACCAGCGAGCGATGCAGGACGACGCTGCGAGGGCGTTCCGCCAGCGTGGCTTTCAGGAGCACGAGGGCATCGTCATGCGACAGCCCGCGCGCGAGGCGATCGAGCCGCAGGTCGTCGATCTGGTCGCGCCAGGCGTCGATCAGGGCGAGGGCCTCGTCCCGCTTCCCGAGCTCGAGGGTCAGCTCGATCACCCGATCGCGGAGGAACGAACTGTCGGGAGACAGCGCCATTGCGAGGTGCGCGTGTCGCAGCGCCAGTGCACCGTCGCCGTCACGGCGCTCGGGCTCGCGCCCGTCATGGCGCAGCAAGACCGCGATGTGATGGTTGAGCCAGGCATCGTCCGGGCGCCGTCGCCAGGCGGAAAGGAGAACGGCGATACCGTTCTCGATCGCGCCGTCGCGGAGCAGCGTGGTCGCGAGGAGGATCGCGTCGTTCGCCTCGATGCCGATCCGGCTGGCCTCGTCGGCGATCCCGGCAAGCTCGTCGCCGTCGTCTTCGATCACCGCGGCACGCAGACGTCGCCGCCAGGGGTCCTGATCGAGGAACTGCGCGAGCTGGAGGAGTCCTGCCGAGAAGGGGGCATCGCCCGGCCGCCGCGGCCGACGGGCCTCGAGGGCGCGTTCGCGCGAAGCCCAGTCATCGACCGCGAGCCGCACGGTCTTCAGCGTCTCGACCGGCAGCCTCGCGAGTTCGAGGTAGCAGATCTCGGGCGAGCGGGTCGCGACGTCGCAACCGAAGGCGCGGAAGCAATCGGCGTAGTCGTCGCCGCCCTCGCCCGGCTCGTCCAACGCGCTCAGGCGGATGCGGTCGAGCTCTTCCTCGAACTCACGCCGCTTCGCCTGTTCGGCCGCGAGCTTCTCGTGGCGTTCGCGGCGCCTTGCGAGCTGCTCCCGTGTCGATTCGATCTCGTGTTCAAGTGACGGCGGGCCGTCGTCACCCAGGATCAGGCGCCCGCGTTCGAGCAGCTCGCCGGCCTTCGTCCACTCGGCGCGCAGGCCATGGTCGTGAGCCTCGGCGAGGAGGTCGCGCAGGCTCTCCCGGCGGCGCGCCAGATCTTCGCGACCCTCGATGTCGCGACGCCAGACGAAGAAGGCCGCGGCGGCGATGATCGCCACGAGGATCAGGCCCAGCACGATCGTGAGCAGGCGAGCCCGGCGCTCGTGCCGGGCGCTGGCGAGGGCGGTCTCCGCCTCGATCCGGGCATTGCGCGTGCGCTCCTCGGCCGCGGCGAGATAGTGCGTCAGTTCCGTCGCGACCTCGGCCGCGTCGGCGGGACGATCGGCGGCCTCGACGGACAGGCAGCGGCGACAGAGCTCGACGAGTTCCGGATCGGCGCCGCAGACCCGGAGCGCCTCCTCGGCCAACGTCAGATCGCCGCGCGCCGCCCGCTCGATCGGGTTCTCCTCGATGCGCCGTCCCCAGGGCGGTTGATCGCAGAGGATCTCGCAGAGCATGCCGCCGAGGGCGAAGACATCGGTTCGCTCGTCGAGCTTCTCGATCTCGCCGCGCGCCTGCTCAGGCGACATGTAACGCGGAGTGCCGAGGACCGAGCCGCTCACGCTCCGCGAGCTGTCCGATCCCACGAGCGGAGTCGGTCGGTCGGTCGCGTCGTCCGCCTTCCCGCCTGCACGTCCCTGCCGCAGGGCCTGCAGGACCTTGGCGAAGCCCCAGTCGAGGACCTGGACCTCGCCGAAGGGGCCGATCATGACGTTGGAGGGTTTGAGGTCGCGATGGATCACGCCGCGGCGGTGGGCGTAGCCGACGGCCTGACAGACGACCGCGAAGATGCCGAGGAAGCGGGCGAGCTCGGAGTCGGGCGTGGGGCGGTCCCCGAGCAGCTCGGCCAGAGTCCGGCCCTCGACGAGCTTCATGCTGAACCAGGGGCGATCCCGGAGGTCGAGACCGACGTCGTAGACCGGCACGATGCCCGGGTGCTGCAGCTGGCCCGCGATGCGCGCCTCCTCGAGGAAGCGCGCCGTCATCCGGTCGTCGCGGCGAAGCGGCTCGCGGAGGATCTTCACGGCCACGGCGCGATCGAGGCGCTCGTCGAGGGCGCGGAAGACCCGGCCCATTCCGCCCTGCGCGATCTCCTCGACCAGGCGATAGCGGCCGCAATGGTCGCCCGCGCGGGGCTCGGCGTCCTCCGTCTCCTTCTCGTCGCCGAAGAGCTTCTGCAGACCGAGATCCCAGGCCTCGTCGCGCTCGTCGAGGTCGTCGCGGGAGTCTTCTTCGCGGCCTTCGGTCATCAACGGGAGCATCCTGTCGGAGCGTGGATCGGACGGTCCTGACTCCGCGCCGCTCGATTCTCGGACCGGAATTCCGGTTTCAGCGCAGGAGTTCGAGGAGCTTCAGGCACTCCGCGTCCACGGAGTCGGCGCCGTCCGGGTTATGGTACAGGACTTCCTCGCGCAGAGCCCTCTGGAACTCGTTCCGGGCCTTGCGCAGCTCGGCATGGCAGAGATCGCGGTCCATCTCGAGACGATCGGCGATCTCGCGTACCGGCAGGTTCTCGCCGAAGCGCAGGCGCAGGATCTCGACCCGCCGCAGGGCCTCCTCGCCGCCGCCCTCGGCCCAGGCCCGCTGCCGTTCGCCCGCCTGCTTGATCATCGCGCGGGCCCAGGCGCGATCGAAGGTCGTGGCCAGGCTGTCGTCATCGGCCTCGACCCGCGAGACTCCCGATTCCTCGCGCCGCTTCCGGTTGCCGCGCCGCTCCTCGTGGCGTCGCGCCACGTTGCGCACGACGGAATAGAGGTAGCTGCGGAATCGCGCCGGCCCGTCCCGATCGACTCCGGCCAGAGGGCCGCTGGGCTTGAAGCACTCGAGGAAGACGTCCTGCACCG
>JBFIHP010000541.1:0-3177 GCA_041601735.1 Planctomycetota bacterium
CCGCGGGGAGCCGCGCAACGAGCGCGCCCAGTTCGTCTTCGACGAGCGCTGGTCTCTCGCGATCAGCGCCGACGACGAGGTCGCGGTGCTGCGCGACGCCCAGGACCCGCAGGGAATCGATCTGGCCGCGAGCGCGCCCGACGAGTTCGCGAGGCTCCGGAAGGAGATCGACGAGCTCCGCATCTACACCGAGAGCTGCGCCGAGGCCTGGGACCGCGGCGTCAACGAAGCGATCGCCCTCGACGAACCGCTCGGCCAGCTCGGTCGCGCGCGCTTCCTGGCGCGTCGCGGCGAGAAGGCCGCGGCGGCGACCGTCATCACCCGGCTGATCTCGCGCGACGGCGACCACCTCGAGGCCGCCCTCACCGTTGCGATCGAGAACGCCATCGCGCCGGAGGGCATGGGTGCCAAGGAGCTGCTCCAGCACTCGAAGGCACGCGTCCGCGGACTCGCGGGAGCCTGGCTCGCGATCGACGGCCGCAGCGAGGCCGGCCTCGACCAGGCCGTCGCGCTGCTCGGCAGCAGCGAGGATCCTCAGGTCCTCGGCACGCTGTTCATGGCGCTCGGGCAGAGCGGCTCGCGGCGCGCCCTCGAGGCCATACGCGAGCTCGATCTCAAGGACGACGACCTCGCGGCCCGCCGCGATCTGGCCCTCGTGCGACTTGGCGACGCGGAGGCCGTCGGACGCCTGCCCCGGCGCTTCCTGACGCCGCGTGCGGGCTATGATCGACTCCCCTTCCTCGAGGCGATCGCCGAGAAGATGCCGGAGAAGCTCGTCGGACTGAGCCGCCTCTACCTCGAGGACGGCGACGGGAATCCCCGGCTCGTGCGCGCCGTGCTCGAACGACTCGCGACGCTGGGCGCGGTCGAATCCGCACCCTCGCTCGCCCACGCCATCGGCAAGCTCGACACCGAGCTGCGTGCCGAGGTCGTGGCGCAGCTCGAACGCTGGAGGTCCTTCGCCGCCGCCGACGCGGCGGTCGCCCTCGCCGGGAGAAGCGCGCTGGATGCCGACTTCACCGCGCGGGTTCTCCTCGAACAGCCCGGTCTGCTCTCGAGCCCCTTCGTACCGAGCCTGCGGATGGACCATCTCTGCTCGCGCTTCGAGGACGCGAAGATGAGGACGCTCGAGAAGGGCGCATCGCTCACCGGGAACGCCTTCGTCGAGTTCACGCTCGCGCTCGACGGAGTGCGCCAGGGCCACGCGGTCGTCATCTTCCGGGTGTCGGAGGGGCCGTCCGATCTCGAGGCCGAGGCCCTCCGCTTCGAGTTGGAGTTCAACGAGTCGCGAGTCCGGCTCCGGACGGAGAGCCTCGAGCGCCATGGCGACATCTGGGTCTGGGTGGGCCGACTCCGCCCGGAGACCCTGGATGCCGGCCAGAACAAGGTCCAGATGCGCCTGCGCCCCCGCGACCGCGACGCCGTGACGGCGGAGGCCCTCGCCTTCATGATCCTGCCGGATGAGCCGAGCGGACGCTTCATGATCGCCGGGCTGGACGGACGCCCGCTGCGCGGGGAGCCGGTGCTGCGTTCCGGCGGCCGGCCGGCCGGCGACGCGGGACGCTACGAGATCTTCATGCGCCGCGATCCCTTCGCCGACGTGGCGGGCGAGATCCGGGTCCTCGCCGACGGCAAGACCTTTGCACGCTTCCCCCTGCGCGACTTCGCGGTGCCTCGCCGGCTCGAACTCGCGCTGCCCGACTGGGCGGGTCCCGACAGCCTGCTCGAGCTCCAGGCGGTGGACGTCCCGAAGGCAAGCGGGCTGAGCGCGATCCTCTACGGCATCAGGAAGCCCCTGACCTCGCGACTTCCGCGGGATCGCTGATCGGCCGGGCGCAGACCCCGCCGCGACAGTGCCAGAGCAGCTCGCCCTCGGTCGGCGGCTCCTTGCCGGCGAGCAGGGGCGATAGACCGCGCAGCCTCGCCAGGGTCGGCGCGGCGATGGGAACCGTGACCGCGCCCGGTCGGTGGCTCCGTCGCCAGGCCCGGGCCAGCTCGCCCTCGCCCTCCGCCGGCGCCGCGATGACCGCCTCCTCCGGCCCCTGGTGCGCGTCGTCGAGCGCGCAGAGAAGCAGCGGATAGGCCATGGGATTGCGCGCGATCTCGACCGCCGACGCCTGCAGCGCCCGCTCGGCTCGGTCCCGCCAGTCGGGCCGATCGAGGAGATCGGCCAGCAGCTGCAGGTTCATGATCATCACGCTGTTGCCGGACGGCGTCGCGCCGTCGTAGGGCTCCTTCAGCCGCAGGATGAGGTGGGCGCGGCCCTCCTCGGTGAGGAAGAAGCCGCCCTCGTCGCGATCCTCGAAGAGCTCGAGCGCGCGTTCGGTCAGGTCGCGGGCGAGCTCGAGGTGGTGCGGATCGCCGCCGGCCTGGAAGAGCTCGAGCAGGCCGTGGGCGAAGAAGGCGTGATCCTCGAGGCTGCCCTCCAGCGCCGCCGAGCCCGCGCGCCAGCGCCGCAGGAGACGACCCTCCGGCATGAGACGACGTTCGATGAAGTCGGCGGCGGCGCGGGCCGCCTCGAGGTGACGGGCCTCGCCGAAGACCGAGGCCGCGAAGGCGAAGGCGCCGATCATGAGGCCGTTCCAGGAGCTGAGGATCTTGTCGTCGAGCAGGGGGTGGATGCGGGCGTCGCGGTGCTCGTAGAGCTTGCGCCGGATCGCGGTGAGCCGCCGGTCGAAGACCTCGGGTTCGAGGCCGAGCCCCTCGGCGAGGTCCCGCGGGTGCTCCTTCAGCCAGAGCACCGACTTGCCCTCGAAGTTGGGACCGTCGTCGACGGCGAAGACCCGGGCCGCGAAGGCGGCGTCGTCGGGTCCGAGGACGTCGTTCAGCTGCTCGCGGGTCCAGACGTAGAAGGTGCCCTCCTCGCCCTCGCTGTCGGCGTCCTGGGCCGAGAAGAAGCCGCCCTCGTCGTGGCGCATCTCCTGGAGCACCCAGTCGAGGGTCTCGAAGACGACGCGCTTCCAGTCGTCGCGCCGATCGATCTGCCAGGCCTCGGAGTAGGCGCGCACGAGGAGCGCGTTGTCGTAGAGCATCTTCTCGAAGTGCGGCACGAGCCACTGGACATCGGTGGAGTAGCGGGCGAAGCCGCCGCCGACGTGGTCGTACATGCCGCCGCGCCACATGCGCTCGAGCGTGGTGGTCACCATCGTCATCAAGCTGCCGTCGTCGTCGCCGCGA
>JBFIHP010000542.1:0-3176 GCA_041601735.1 Planctomycetota bacterium
CGCGGCCAGAACGCCAACAAGACCGTTCTACTGCTCGGACGCCGGGTCCTGGCGGGGGAGATGCGCTCCGACACGATCGCGGCGCTGGTGAAGATGAGCAAGCGGCACGAGCGCCGCTTGGCCGAGGCGGAGGAGGAGCGTCTGAAGGCGCTCGTCGACGGCAAGAGACCCAGGGCGATGCGGATTCCCTCGCTGGAGCGTCTCCTGCTCGGCACCCTGCTGGGGTCGCCGGAATTCCAGGAACAATGAGGTGTTCTGATGACTGACTCCCGATTCACCAGACGAGACTTCCTGCGCTTCGGCCTGGTCGGCGGCGGCCTGGCTCTCACGGGCCCGAATCTCTCCGCCATCTCGGCTCGCGCCTTCGCAGGCGCTCCGGCGCCCGATCGCGAGCGCGTCCTGGTGACGATCTTCCTGCGCGGCGGCGCCGACGCCTTGAACATCGTCATGCCGCTCGACGACCCGGACTACCTGAAGCTCAGGCCCGGCATCGCGGTCGTCTCCGGCGAGGATGCCGCGGCGGCGCCCCTCGCGCTCGACGATCGCTTCGGCATGAATCCGGCCCTCGCGCCGCTCAAGCCCTTCTGGGACAGCGGTCGGTTCGCGCCGATCGTCTGCACGGGGTCGCCTCATCCCACGCGCAGTCACTTCGATGCCCAGGACTTCATGGAGTACGCGGCGCCGGGACGCCGTGACATCCGTGACGGCTGGCTCAATCGTTATCTCACCGCCAGCGCCGACCCGCAGAAGGACGAGGGTCTGCGCGCCGTCGCGATGCAGAAGAAGCTGCCCCGGGCCCTGCGCGGCAAGTACGCCGTGCTCGCGGCTCCGGCGCGGTCGCGCAAGGACATGGACGAGGTGCTCGATCAGTTCGACGATCTCTACGGCAGCCCGCCGACGGCCGGCGAGGGCGAGATGGGCGAGCGTCCCGAGGAGGATGCGGCGCTTGACGTCGGTCGCAACACGATCGAGAAGCTCCGGCGCTTCTACGCTCTGGTGGAGGACGCCGAGGTCGAGGCGAGCCCGGTTCGCTACCCGAAGGACGAGCTCGGACGCGGCCTCGAACGCGTCGCCCGGGCCATCAAGGCCAAGGCCGGACTCCAGGTCTCCTCGCTCGACTACGGCGGCTGGGACACCCACACCAACCAGGGCGGCGCCGTCGGCTCGATGGCGAACCGCCTCGGCAATCTCGCGAAGTCGCTCTCGGCCTTCGCCGCGGATCTCGGCGACGAGCGGATGAAAAAGGTCTGCGTCCTGGTGATGACCGAATTCGGTCGCACCTGTGCCGAGAACGGCAACCGGGGCACGGATCACGGTCACGGCGGCCACATGCTGTTGCTGTCGGGCGCTCTTAAGGAGAAGAAGGTCCACGGCCGCTGGGACGGACTCGATGCCAAGAAGCTCTACACGGGGCGTGATCTGCCGGTGACGACCGACTTCCGGGCCGTCTTCGGCGAGACCCTCGACGACTTCATGGGCTTCGCGCCGCCGAAGGACTTCTTCCCCGAATACCGCCGCCCGCGCCGCATGGGGCTCTTCACCTGAGCCGCCTGCTTTCATAGAGTCCGTCGCCTCATCAGGTGACGCTCAGGAGAAGGCATGGCATCCGAAGCGAGTGAACTCAGGCGCGGTAACGCCATCAGGCTCAACGGCGAGCTGTTGATGGTCGTCGAGATGACCCACGTGAAACCGGGCAAGGGACCGGCCTACCTGCAGGGCCGGCTGCGTTCCGTCGCCACCGGGGCGATGCGCGAGTACCGTTTTCGCATGAACGAGTCGGTCGATCGCGTCTTCACCGAACAGAAGGCCGTGACCTTCTCGTATCGCGCGGGCGACGACATCGTCTTCATGGACGACGAGACCTTCGAGGAATACCACATGCCGGCGGCGGCCGCGGGCGAGGCGATCCGCTTCTTCGCCGAGGGCGAGCGGCTCCAGCTCCAGTTCGCCGACGGCGAGCTCATCGGAGTGGTCTATCCGGATTATGTGGTGCGGACGGTCGCCCAGACGATGCAGGGCGTGAAGGCGGCCAAGGTCACCAACCAGGTGAAGCCCGCGACCCTCGACGTCGGCGTCGAGGTGTCGGTGCCGATCTTCATCAAGGACGGCGAGCGCATCCGCATCCAGACCGAGACCGGCAAGTACCACGAGCGCGCCGGCGACTGAGCGCGGTCGGTCCTCCAGGAGCGCGTGGAGCCCGGATCGACGCAGGAGCGCCGGCCTGACCGGCCGGCTCGCGGCCCGTTGGCGCATGGAATGCCGCTCGGTCAGAGCGGCGCTCCTCTCGCGCCGCGAGGGTTGCCGGTCAGAGGAAGAGCCGGCGGACGTCGTCGGCGTCCAGCGCGCCGAGATCCTCGACCGCCTCGCCGACGATGGCCTCCGCCAGCGCTCGCTTGCTCTCCTGGAGATCGACGATGCGTTCCTCGACCGTGCCGCGGGTGACGAGGCGCATGGCGTGGACGCTCCGGGTCTGACCGATGCGATGAGCGCGAGCCACGGCCTGGGCCTCGACCGCGGGGTTCCACCAGGGGTCGAGGATGAAGACCTCCTCGGCGGCCGTCAGGTTGAGTCCCGTGCCGCCCACCTTGAGCGAGACGAGCAGGGGTCGGGCGAGGGCCCCCTCCTGGACCTCCCGGCAGACGGCTGCGCGGTCACGGGTTCGCCCGTCGAGGCGAAGCGGCGAGATCCCGCGCTCCTCCAGAGCCTCGGCCACGAGATCGAGCAGGCCGCGGAACTGGCTGAAGACGAGGGCCTTCCGGTCCTCGTTCCGGGCTTCTTCCAGTCGATCCACGAGGAGTTCGACCTTGCCGGAGCCGGCGCCCGTCTCGTCGCCGAGGAGCGCCGGATGGCAGGCCGCCTGCCGCAGGCGGAGGAGGGCCTCCAGCATCATGGACGGTCGCCGGGGACCGTTCGCGACCGTCTCCATCTCGCGGCGGGCGGCGGCGAGGATACCGGCGTAGAGCCCTTCCTGCTCCTCGGTCATGGAGCAGAGGATCGTCTGTTCGACCAGCTCGGGGAGTTCGCCCAGGACGTCTTCCTTGCGCCGCCGCAGCATCACCGGACGCAGGGCGCGCGCGAGCTCCGCCGGATCGGCCTCGCGTCCCAGCCGGCGGACGCCGTCGAGCGCGCGCCCGGGCAGGAAGAGCTCCGGAGCCAGGAATTCGAAGAGCGACCAG
>JBFIHP010000543.1:0-3175 GCA_041601735.1 Planctomycetota bacterium
ATGAGCTTCCTTCAGACGCTCTTCTTCACCCACAACATGGCCATCATGCCGATCGGACCGCCGGAATCGGAGGTCCTGCTCATCGAGGACATCCAGACCTCGCAGCTCCTGAAGCAGCGGGCGGTCTACGTGGAACTCTCCAACCTGGAGGCCAGCAGCAAGCGCGTCGGCGAGATCGTCGCCACGACCGTGCCGCTCCGCTACATCCCGGTCGAGAAGGCCCAGCGCGCCCTCAACAACATCATCCAGGAGCACCGGGCCGGCTTCGTCCACCCGATCGAGGAGTCCAACTCCCTGCTGATCGCGAACTTCGCGCCCACCGTCTGGGCGATGTACCAGATGATCCAGGCGATGGACGTCGCGGTCCCCGAGAACCAGCTCTACTTCGAGCAGCTCGCCCTCGAGTACCATGTCGCCGAGGAACTGGCGCCGATCATCGAGGACCTGATGGAGACCCGGGCCGACATCAGCTCGAGCGGCTCCGCGGCCACGCCCGGCGCCCAGCCGGTCCGCAACCGTCGCGGCGGAACCAGCGCCACCGGCGGCCCGCCGGCTCCGCGCATCATCGCCGATCCGCGCAACAACTCGCTCCTCGTCTACGCGGTCGAGGAGTACATGGACGAGATCAAGAAGCTGGTCTCGCAGCTCGACACCGAGGTGACCGAGTCGGTCAGCAACATCCACTACTACGAGCTGAAGAACACCAACGCCGAGGACATCCAGGACGTCCTGACCGACCTCCTCCGCGGTACCGGGACCTCCGGCACCCGGGCGACGGGCGCCGGCGGCACGCGCTCGCGCAACACCAACCCGACCACGCCGGGCGCGGCGGCCTCCGCCAGCCTCGACGAGGTGAACATCGTCGCCGATCCGAACACCAACTCGTTGCTCATCACGGCGACCCGCGCCCGCTTCGAGGAGATCGCCCAGATCGTCGAGAAGCTCGACAAGCGTCGGCCGCAGGTGCTGGTGCAGGCCGCGATCGCCGAGCTCTCCGACAACGACCTCGAGAACATCGGCGTCGAGATCGCCCAGGTCGAAGGCGGCGGCTCCGAGGCACGGCTCTTCGGCGCGACCAACTTCGGCCTCTCGACGATCGACACCCTCGACAACATCAACGGCGGCAGCGGCGGCGACGGCACCGGCACGGGCGACGGCATGGGTGGCACCTCGACCGTCGGCGACATGTTCTTCGACGACCTCGTCCGCGTCCCGAACCTGGACGCCCAGGGCCTGATCACCGGCGTCTTCTCGAACTTCATCGAGGTCCCGCTGCTCGTCCAGCTGTTCAAGCAGACGACCAAGGGCAACCTGGTCTCGGTGCCCTCCATCCTGGTGAACGACAACCAGGAGGCCCACATCATCGTGGGCAACGAGATCCCCACGACCTCGGTGAACCAGGGTCAGTTCTCGGACCAGACCTCGTTCCAGGGCTACCAGTCCGCCAACCTCGAGCTGTCGATCTCGCCCTCGATCTCGAACGACAACTACCTGAGACTGAACATCTTCCTGCAGGTCCAGGCCTTCACCGGCGTGCAGACCAACTCGAGCGTCCCGCCGCCGCGTACGACCCGCGAGATCGAGACCAACATCACGGTCCAGAGCGGCCGGACGGTGGTCATCGGCGGCCTCACCCGCGACAACCTCCAGGAGACGGTGACGGGCATCCCGCTCCTGTCCGAGATCCCGGTGCTCGGCTACCTCTTCCGGAACAGCGGCGTCCAGCACGAGAAGACGACCCTCTACGTCTTCATCACGCCGACGATCCTGAAGGACTTCGAGGCGCTCGAACGCATCTCCTACGAGCGCAAGCTCGAGATCGCCAAGCTGGACGGCCAGGTCCACATCGTCGATCCCAACTTCCGTGAAGAGCGGCTGGACGACGAGGATCTGGACATCGAGGAGATCGAGCGCAGCGGCTACCTCGACCTTCCGAAGTTCCGGCCGAGCGTGCCGATGGCGGAACCCGCCGGCTTCAGGGCGCCCAATGCGGACGGCGTTCCGGTGAAGCCGGTACGTCCCGAGACCGGCGAGACGATGCCGGGTACGGAGGGCGCCAAGGCGCCCGCCATCCGGGTCGATCCGGGCGCCGATCTCTTCTCCGCCCCGCCGATGGCAACGCCCGCCGCGACGAAGGCGGAGGAATCGACCGAAACGCCGCCGGCTCCGGTCGGCACGAGACGAGACGACCTCAGGCCGACACCCGCGGGCGGCTTCTGAGCGAGACCGCGACGGGCGTCCTTGCGAGGGCGACCGTCGCGTGCATTTGACGAGGGCCCCCGGCCGCCACCCGCCGCGAGCGAGGTGGCGGATCTCGTGACGGGACCAGGACCGAAGGAGTGAGCAGGACGTGAAGACCCAGATCGTCGAGTTGCTCGAGAGTTCCGGCAAGGTGGACGATCGCCTGCTGCAGGACTGTCTGCGCATCGAGCGCGAGACCGGCCAATCCCTGGACAAGATCGTGCAGCGCCGCGGGATCATGACCGAGGAGGAGTTCAACAAGCTCTACGCCGAGCGCATGGCCGTCCCCTTCCGCGAGGTTCTCGCCGACACCAAGGTCCCCGAGTACTTCGTCGATACCGTCCCGCAGCAATTCGCGCGCAATTACACCCTCGTCGGCCTGGCTCAGGACGAGGCCACCATGACGGTCGCGACCTGCAATCCCCTCGAGGTCTACCCGCTCGACGACCTCGCATCGCTCCTCAACCTCGAGGTCGAGGCGATCATCGCCCCGCGCGCCGAGATCACCGCGCTCATCAACCGCGCCTACCGACAGAAGAACGAGGTGGTGGACGAGGTCATCGACGACCTCGGCGAGCGGAACTACGACGAGATCGCCAACCTGGTCTCCGAGTCGGAGGACCTGCTCAACGTCGCCAACCGCGCGCCGATCATCCGCCTGGTCAACATGATCCTCTTCCAGGCCCTGAAGATGCGGGCCTCGGACGTCCACATCCAGCCTTTCGAGGACAAGGTCCAGATCCGCTACCGCATCGACGGCATCCTCTACGACATGGAGTCGCCGCCGAAGAGCGTCCAGGAGGCGATCGTCTCCCGCGTGAAGGTCATGGGCAAGATGGACATCGCCGAGCGCCGCATCCCCCAGGACGGCCGCGCCTCCATCAAGGTCGGCGACTCCGAGGTCGATGTTCGAATCTCCTCGGTGCCGACCAAC
>JBFIHP010000544.1:0-3170 GCA_041601735.1 Planctomycetota bacterium
CGCCGAGACCGAGGTCGCGGTCGTCCAGCAGGGGCTCCCAGCCGGCCTCGCCCAGTTCGCCGTAGAGGGTCTCGGCCGCGGCCTTGGCGTCCTCGTCCTTCTTGCCGGCGACGGTGACGGCGACGTGGAAGGGCGCGATCGACCAGGGCCAGACGATGCCGTCGGCGTCGTTGTTCTGCTCGACCGCGGCGGCCGCGATGCGGGTCGTGCCGATGCCGTAGCAGCCCATGACGGCGACGTGCTTCTTGCCGTCCTTGCCGAGAAACTCGAGCTTCATGGCCTCCGAGTACTTCGTACCCAGCTTGAAGATGTGACCGACCTCGATGCCGCGCACCTCGACCAGCTTCTTGTTCGGATCGAGGATGCAGCCGTCGCCGACCTCGGCGAGGCGGACGTCGGCCCAGATCGGCTCCTTGCAGTCGCGGCCGATGTTGACGTCGAGGAGGTGGAAGTCGGTTTCGTTGCAGCCGCAGAGCACGTTGGTCATGCCCTTGACCGACAGGTCGCCGATCACCTTGACGGCGGCGGCAAGGCCCACCGGACCGGCGAAACCGGGCTCGGCGCCGGTGACCTTCCGGATGGTGTCGTCGTCGGCCATCCTGACGACGAGGCAGCCGAGAGCGTTGGTGAGCTTCACCTCGTTGATCTGCCGGTCGCCGCGCATGAGCACCGCCACGGTCTCCTCGCGGTCGGCGTAGACGGCCTGGCAGATCACGGTCTTCACCATCCCCGCGGCGGGCAGCGAGAAGAACTCGCAGAGCTGATCGACGGTCTTGATGTCCGGGGTCGATTCCTTGCGCATCGGCCGGGGCGCCCCGCCATCGGGAGCCGGCGGGATGACGCTGTCGGCCTTCTCGACGTTGGCGCCGTAGCCGGCCTCCTCGCAGAGCATGAGGGCGTCCTCGCCCGAGTCCGCGGTCACCATGAACTCCTGCGAACCCGCGCCGCCGATGGCGCCCGAGTCGGCATCGACCACGACGTAGCGGAGGCCGAGTCGCTTGAAGATGGCGTGGTAGGCCGCCTTCATCTTCTCGTAGGAGACGTCGAGTCCCTCCGCGTCCACGTCGAAGGAGTAGGCGTCCTTCATCATGAACTCGCGGCCGCGCATCAGACCGAAGCGCGGACGGATCTCGTCGCGGAACTTCATCTGCTGCTGGTAGAGGATGACCGGGAGATCCTTGTAGGACGAGACGGCGCGGCGCACGAGGTCGGTCACGACCTCTTCGTGGGTCGGGCCGAGCGCCAGCTTCGCGCCCTTGCGATCCTCGAGGTTGAAGAGGATGTTCGCCTGCATGTAGGTGTCGAGGCGACCGCTCTCCTGCCAGAGTTCGAAGGGCTGCAGGATCGGCAGCATGATCTCCTGCGCGCCGGCGCGATCCATCTCCTCGCAGATGATGCGCATGATCTTCTTGACCGTGCGCCAGAGCAGCGGCGTGAAGCTGTAGATGCCGGCGCCGGTCTTCTGGAGGAAGCCCGCGCGAGCGAGGAGCTTGTGGCTCACGACCTCGGCGTCGGAGGGGTCCTCGTGGTAGGTCTTGAAGAAGAGCTGACTGGTGCGCACGGCGGACTCCTTTCGGGGAAGCCCGGCAAGGTAGGAAAGGGCGCCCGCACCGTCAAGAATGCCCGGCGAGGGTGGCACCGTTCGTGCAGAATTCCCCGCATACGGTGCCAGGCACCTTCCGCCGCAAATCTCCCGCATACGGTGCCAGGCACCTTCCGCCGCGAATCTCCAACGGATGGTGCCAGGCACCAAATGGGGGGAAATCGCGGCGGAAAGTGCCTGGCACCGTATGGGGTCAGCGGGCGAGACGTTCGAAGCGGAGCCGGGCGTCGATCTCGTCGGCGAGGAAGCGGTTGGCGCTGCGGATCTTCTCGCTCGTACCGAAGGCGCCGAGGTCGCGAAGGCCGGCGACCCAGGCCCGGACGAGTTCCTCCTCGAAGTCGAAGATCCGGCCGAGTTCGAGGTAGGCGAGGGCCATGACCGCCCGGGACGAAGGGCTGGTCACCGGGAGTTCGGCGAGGAGGGCGACGGTCTGCTCGGCCGCCCCCCTCCGGATCAGGGTACGTCCGGCGACGGCCGCGACGTCGGCCCGGGAGAGCCCGCGGGCGATGTCCACGAGTTCCTCCACGACGGCCTCGTCGCGGAAGGAGTCGAGAGCCTCCCAGGCGGCCCGGGCCAGATCGAGGGACACGTCTTCACGGCCGGCCAGGTCGAGGAGGGCCTCGACGGCTCGCCGCCGGGTGTCGGCGCCGTCCCAGTCCGGCTCGAGGCCCAGGGCCTCGAGCGCGGTGCAAAGCGCGATCGCCAGGACCTCGCGATTGCTCGACCGCGACCGGTTCGGGCGCGGGAAAGGGGCGAGACCGAAGCTCTCGACCGCGCGGGCGATCCCGGCTCGCGCGTCGCCCTCGCCGAAGAGCCGGCCGATGAGATCGGCGGCGACGTCCGGCTGCCAGGATTCGAGGGCCCGGGTCAATTCGCCGGCGAGTTCATGGGCCCGGAGACTCCTGATCAACTCCACCGCAGCGGCCCGGACCTCGACGTCGGGATCACCGTTGAAGCGATCCCTCGCGAGCTGGAACATGATCGCGAAACGACCTCCACGACGATCGGAGCCGTCCTTGCGGGCCAGACCCGACAGCGCCGAACGTCGGATGGTCGCCATGGGCGATGAGCCGGCCTCGACCAGTCGCGCCTCGATCTTCTCGTCGCGCGCAAGCCCCAGCGCGAAGCAGGCGAGCGCGCGGTCATCGAGATCCGCGTTCGGATCGTCGAGGATGGCGAGCAGGAGCTCCGGAGCCTTCGCGGGTCGAGCCGCCAGGAGTCGCCGGCCGAGCTCGACCTCCAGGGGGTCCTCGGCGCCGAGCAGAGACCCCAGATAGGCGCGGAAATCCGCCTCCGGCAGCGCCCCCGCCAGGACCATGCGCAGCTCCGGAGAGGCGGTCCGGAGCAGGGGCAGGCAGCGGGCCGGATCGAGCTCGCGCCCGCGCCGTGCCAGGACCTCGAAGACCGGCGCGAGATGCTCGTCATCGTCGATGCGCTTCACCAGCTCGTCGAGTCGGCGCTCGAAGGCCGCCGACTCCGGCATGCGACGGTCGAGGACGAGCAGCAGGAGCCGCAGCCCCGCGCCCTCGTGCTCCTTCCAGTACTCGAGCTGACGCATGAGCGGCTC
>JBFIHP010000545.1:0-3167 GCA_041601735.1 Planctomycetota bacterium
GAGTTCGTCGGCCAGTGCCCGTCCGAGCAGGACTCCGTCGGCTCCCGGTTCGCCGCCCTCATCGATGCGGTAGAAGACCTCGCCGGCGATCGACGCGGTCTCGAGGCCGAAGAGGCGGATGCGTCGGGTCGCGTCCTCGTCGTCGAGGACGAGATCGACCTCGTTCTGGAAAAAGGCGGAGACGCCGGCGACGCCGGGGATACCGGCGAGTTCCGCTCGCGGATCGGCGACCTCCTTGCTCGGGCTCACCCGGACGTCGGCCTGCCAGTCCGGTTCGCCCGGGCTCTTGAGCCCGAGGATCGTGTTGTGATCGAGTGTGAAGATCCCCACCACGATGGCGATGCCCATGGCGATGCCGAGGATCGAGAAGATCGTCCGGCCGGGCCGCTTCAGGAGGCTCCTGGTGGCGACGGTTCCGAGGCGCATCAGATCGCGAGCTCCGCGAGGGTCTCGTGGATCCTCTCGACCTCGAGTCCGGGACCGCGCAGCTCGTGGCTCGGATCGAGCCGGCCATCGACCAGGAAGAGGATGCGATCGGCGAAGGCGGCGTCGCGTGGGTTGTGGGTCACGAGGAGAACGGCCTTCCCTTCGTCGTCCCGTAGACCGCGGAGGATCTTCATGACCTCGAGCCCCGACTGCTGGGAGAGGTTGCCGGTCGGCTCGTCGCAGAGCAGCAGGGGTTGCCCGCCCGCCAGCGCGCGGGCGATCGAGCAGCGTTGCATCTCGCCGCCCGAGAGCGCGCTCGGCAGGGCGTCGGCCCGGTGAGCGAGACCGAGCTTCTCGATCAGTCCGGTGACGAGACCGCTGCGGTCGGCGCCCGCACGTCCGGCGATGGCGAGGGGCAAGGCGACGTTCTCGCGCAGATCGAGCGCCGGCAGGAGATTGAAGAACTGGAAGACCTGGGCGATGTTCTCGCGGCGTAGAAGGGCACGGCCGTCCTCGGAGAGCCCTTCGAGTGCCTGGCCGGCCACCCGGATCGAGCCCGAACTCGGTCGGTCGAGCCCGGCGAGGAGATGGAGCAGGGTCGTCTTGCCCGAACCGCTCGGTCCCATGATGCAGAGGAACTCAGCTGCCTCGAGCGCGAAGGAGACCTCGTCGAGGATCGCGCGCTCGCCGTCGGCCTGCCGCAGTCTGCGACAGAGGTTCCGGGTCTCGATGATCGGCGGCATGCGGCTCTCCTCGTCGTCAGCTGCGGGCGAGCCGCGACTTTATGACGTAAAGCAGGGGCTGTCCAGGATGCTTCGGGAGTTTTCCGTGAGCCGCACGCCGTTCAGAAGCCGGAGGAGGGATACCAGCGCCGCCCCTCGGCATCGGTGGCGAGGCGCTCCTCGGCGCTCCAGGTGAAGGCGCGGGGCATGGAGTCGCCGAGGTTCACGATGAGCTGGTCGCCGACCTTGCGGTAGCTCCCCTCGCGCAGGAAGAAGCCGGTCGGGTCACGCCAGTCCATGACCGCGCTGCCGTCGGCGTCGAGGATCAACCGACCGCGAACGGAGCCGACGAGGCGACCATCGGTCGCGAAGGGCCGCGGGCCGAAGAATCGCAGACAGACGCGGCGATCGAGGAGCCCGTCGTCGCCCATCTGCACGCGCGGCGGCAGCGGGCCCGGGCCCGTCAGGCCGCAGAGCATCTCGAGGAGGCGTCCTCGCGCGTGATCGCCCAGTCCGTCGCGCGAGCTCAGGACGGCGAAGTGGATCGCGCCGCCCTTGACGAAGGCGAAGAGGTCGATCGCGCGCCTCTCGATCGCGCGCTCCTTCAACACGACGAAGTGCTGCAGGCCTTCGGTCGCATCCGGGACGACCAGGGGCAGGGCCTTCTCGATCTCGAGCGGCGTGCCCAGGCCGAGCGTCTCGGCGAAGAGCGAGGCGCAGAGCTTGCGGAAGGCCTTCTCCGTCGGCGGGTCCCCCTCCGGCAGGACGAAGGAGCGCAGGAACATCTCGTAGCCCGGCCGACGCACCAGGAAGGCCCGCGAGCGATCCTCGGTGCCGACCTCCTCGATCTCGAAGCCCTCGGGCATGGAGAAGGCGAAGGGCGAGGCCTCGATCCGGCTCCGACCCCGCTCGGGCGTGATCTCGAAGCTGCCGAGAAGGGCCCGGCCGGCGCTCTCCTGCGCGGCGAGATCGGCGCCGCGGCAGCGATACTCGGCGACGATGAGGCCCGAGTCGGCCACGGCGACGAGGACCAGGCCCGCGTCGCCGCGGCCCGCCTCCTCGGCGAAGCGGAAGACGCGGCCGCGGGCGGCGCCCAGCAGCGCCTCGCCGACCTGCTCGATCCGGCAGTCCCCCGGACGTCGGCGGTAATCGTCGGTCACGAAGGCGCAGGCGCGGGCGAGTTCGTCCTCGATGCCGATCAGCTCGGGGACCGATCCGAAGACGGTGACGCGGAGCGCGACGCGCATGTCCTCTTCGGCCGGGACGAAGCCGTCGCCATCCTTGGGTGTCGCGAGGACCCAGAGCAACCCCGGTGCCTCGAGGTCGTCGTAGCCGACGTACCAGTCGAGCGGATAGTCGAAGCGAAAGGGCAGGATGCGATCATTGCTGAACCGTCCCAGGCGGGTCTCGACCTTCGCGTCGTCGCGCGCGGGTTCCGTCTCGATCTCGGTCACCTCCTCGGTCGGCTCCTCGGCGGGGCGCTTCTCGACGACCAGGCTGCCGACGATCTCCTCGATTCCGCGCCGCGTGATCTCCCGCAGCTCCTTCGATGGTTCGTCGGTGGCGTGATAGAGCGTGGCGACGATGCGCAGGAAGCGGCCCTCCTCGAGCTTCCTCGCGATCACCAGTCTCTCGTAGCGGAAGTCCCGCCCGAGCAGCTCCGTGCGACCGAGGAAGGTCCGGCTGCCGGCCTTGCCGATCCCGAGGTCGAACTCGCCGTCCTCCGTCGCGGCCTTCCGATCGGCGCCGCCCTCGCTCTCGAGAAAGTCGCCGAGTTCCGTGAGCGTGGATTCCACGACGCTCACGTCGATCCGACTGCGTTCGTCGAGCTCGGGGAGGCGGTGGATGAAGCGACGGCCGGCGCCGCTACCGGGAAGATCGCGGAAGCCCTCGGGCGCCTCGACTTCGAGCCGCCAGCCGCCGTTCTCCTGGGCCGAGAGCGTGAGGGCGGCGCAGAGGAACAGTCCGAGGATCGAAAGGAGTCGAAGCGGCTTCATGGCCGCGATTCTCCCATGAAGC
>JBFIHP010000546.1:0-3164 GCA_041601735.1 Planctomycetota bacterium
CCTGCTGCGCCGACCTTGCCGGCCGTCTGCATCATCTCGCAGCCTCCCTGGAGGCCTGGTGCCCGAACATCACGGAGGTGAGTCCGGGCGGCACCTGAAAGTCGACCTGATCCGGCTCCTCGGTTCGAGGAGCCTCCGGTCGTCGCGCGCCTCGAGGGCGCCTGGTAAGGACGACATGAATCGTCGCGAATGGATGAAGGTCGGTCTGATCGTCGGCGCCTTCCTCCTCATCTACTTCGTTCCTCTCGACCGTCTTGGAGCGCCCGGCGCGCTCGGTTCCGGCCTCGCTCTCCTGCACGACTACGCCCGCGCCCACGTCCTGCTCTGCCTCGTCCCGGCCTTCTTCATTGCCGGCGCGATCGGCAGCCTGATCGACAAGGGCGCGATCCTGCGCTTCCTCGGGCCCGGATCGAGGCGGGCGCCGGCCTACGGCGTCGGATCGCTCGCCGGCTCCGTGCTGGCCGTCTGCTCCTGCACGATCCTCCCGCTCTTCGCCGGCATCGTTCGCATGGGGGCGGGGCTCGGTCCGGCCTCGACCTTCCTCTATGCCGGCCCGGCGATCAACGTGCTCGCGGTCATCTTCACCGCCCGGGTCCTCGGCGCCGAGATCGCCCTGGTGCGCGCGGTCGCCGCCGTCGCGATGAGCGTCCTGATCGGGCTCACGATGGCCGCGTTCTTCCGCCGCGACGAGAAGCGCCGCGAGGCGATCCCCGCACCGGCGTCTGCCGCGGTCGCGCGGTCGTCGGCGGCGGTGATCGGGCTCGTCGCGCTCTTGATCGCCGTGCTGGTCTTCGCCAACTGGGCGCCGGCGGCCGAGAAGGGCGGAGCGCTCGATCTCATCCACGCCGCGAAGTGGTACGTCGTCGCGGCCCTGGCGATCCCCTTCGGCCTCCTGTGTCGGCATCGCCTGGGGCTCTCCGGGGGCGGTCTCTCCCTGCTGGTGCTCGCGCTCGCGGCGGCGGCCTTCCTCGGGCCGAACGCCGTCTTCGGCCTCGCGCTCGTCGGCGTCTCCCTGCTCCTGCTGCGCGCCGGCGGCGAGGCGCGCACCTGGTTCGTCGAGAGCTGGACCTTCGCGCGCCAGATCACGCCGCTCCTTCTCGCCGGCGTGCTCACGGCCGGCATCCTGCTCGGCGGCGCCGGTGCCGAGGGGCTCATCCCCGGCCGCATCGTGGCTGCGGCGGTGGGCGGCAACGGCCTGCTCGCCAACCTCGGCGCGTCGCTCGCCGGCGCGCTCATGTACTTCGCCACCCTCACCGAGATTCCCATCCTGGAGGGCCTGATCGGCGCCGGGATGGGCAAGGGACCGGCGCTCTCCCTGCTCCTGGCGGGACCGGCGCTCTCCCTGCCGAACATGCTCGTGATCGCGAGCGTGATCGGCGCAAGGAAGACATGCACCTACGTCGCGATCGTCGTCGCGGCCTCGACCCTCGTCGGGCTGGCCTACGGCGCGATCGCCTGATCGAAAGGAAGGACGATGAAGACGATGCACAAGAAGGCCGAGACCATCCGGATCGAGGTCCTCGGGGCGGGCTGCGAGAAGTGCGAGACGATCTTCGATTCCGCACGCAAGGCGGTCGCCAAGCTCGAACTCGACGCCGAGGTGGTGAAGGTCGATGACATCGAGGAGATCATCAAGCGCGGCGTCATGATGACGCCGGCCCTGATGATCGACGGCAAGCTCGTCTCCTTCGGTCGCGTCCTCCAGACCGAGGACGTCGAGGAGTTCCTGGGCGGGATCTGATCCATGACCGTCATCGCCGTAAACGACGCCCGGTCGCCGCTCGCGCAGCGCATCGCCGGCCTCATGATCCTGGGCTTCGCCGTCCTCGCCCTGGTCGTCGGGGTCTACCGCGAGATCCGCGCGGGCGCCCTCGTCGCCCCCGAAGCCGAGGCAGCTCAGGGCGTCGTCGTTCGCTATCTGCACGGCGACAAGCGCTGTTCGACCTGCGAGGAGATCGAGGCGCGCACCGAAGCCCTCCTGCGCTCGGCCTTCGCCCCCGAGATCGAGGACCGGAAGCTGACCTTCGTCGCGACCAACTACGACCGGCCCGAGAACCGTCACTACCTCGCCGACTACGACCTGGCCTTCGGCAGCGTCGTCGTCGAGGCGCGGGATGGCGGTTTCGTGAAGGTCGATGAGGTCTGGGACTTCGTGATGGAGGACTCCGACGCCATGGAGCGCTGTCTCGAACGCAAGATCCGCGCCGTGCTGGAGACGGAACCGTGATCGCCGCCATCCTCTCCAGCCTGGGCCTCGGTCTCCTGACCGCGATCAGTCCCTGCCCCTTGGCGACCAACGTCGCGGCGGTCTCCTTCATCGGCCGCGAGGCCGGGACGAGCGGCCCGGTGCTCCGTCGCGGGTTCGCCTTCGCGACGGGCAAGATGGTCGGGCTGACCGCCTTGGCCGCCGCCATCGTCTTCGGACTCATCGCCGCGAGCGACGCCTTCGCCGGTATCGGCCGCTACGCCACGCTCCTCATCGGCCCGGCCCTGCTCGTCACCGGCGCCGTGCTCCTCGGTCTGATCGGGCTGCCGGCCACGGGCGGACTCGCCGCCCGCGGCGAGAAGCTGGCGAAGCAGGGGCTCCTGGGCGCATTCCTGCTGGGACTGCTCTTCTCGCTGTCCTTCTGTCCGACCTCGGCGGCGATCTTCTTCGGCAGCCTCGTGCCGCTGGCCGCGGCCTCGGACTCGGTCCTCCTGGTCCCGGCCGGATACGGGCTGGCCAGCGCCGCACCCGTCCTGCTCTTCGCGGTCCTCGTGGCCGCGGGAGGCCGTGGGATCGGCCGGGCCTTCAATCGCCTGCGCGACGTCGATCGCATCATGCGCCGGGTCGCCGCGACGATCCTCCTCGTGCTCGGTCTCTACTTCTCCCTCAGCACGAACTTCGGGCTCTAGGCCGAAGCGCTCAGCCTCTCCGCCCGCCGCAGCGGAATGCAGGCGAGGGCCGAGAGCAGGACCAGCATGGCCGAGGCGCCGAGCGTCCAGCTCAGGCCCTCTCCCGGTAGCGCGGCCGCGGCATAGAGCCAGCCGGAGAGCAGCGTCCCGAGCAGACGGCCGAGGGCGTTCGCCGCGTAATAGAACCCGATGCGGAGCGCGACCCGGTCCTCCTCGGCGTAGGACACGACGAGATAGCTGTGGATCGCGCTGTTGGCCGCGAAGAAGAG
>JBFIHP010000547.1:0-3162 GCA_041601735.1 Planctomycetota bacterium
ATCCGAGCTCGTCCTGCGTTCGGGCTCTCCCGGGCGATCAGTGGTCGCGATACGCGACGTGGCAGGTGGAGCAGAGTGATCGGACCTCGCCGAAGGAGTCGCGGGCCTCGTCGAGCCGGTTGCGCTCGCCCGCCTTCAGGGCGGTCAGGGCCGAGACGAGTCGACCTGCGGCCGCGGCGCTGTCGTCCGACCAGCGCAGGAAGTCCTCGGGCTTCTCGTCCTCACGGGCCTGTTCCAGCGTCGCCATCAGGAAGGCCTGGAGCTTCTTCGCCTCGTTGAGCGGGTCGATGTCCGGGTGGCTCTCGTCGAGGGCGAAGTCGTCGTCCATGAGGTCCAGCACGTTGTCATGGGCCCGCGCGATCTGCGACATGAGGGGCACGATGCCCTGTACCCGGTGCACGGTCGGGAAATCGAAGTCGAGCGCGGCGAGCCGGTCGCGATCCGGCATGGCCGCGGTCGCGATCGTTCGGTAGAGACCCTCGTACTTCTTCGAGGTCCCGCACCACTGCCTCATCTCGGCGAGGGCCTCCTCGCGCGATGCACCGTCGAGGACGAGGCGCCCGATCGCCGCTCCCGCCGGGCCGCGGTGCTTGCCGTGGAAGCAATGGACGAAGAAGGGACCCTCGAGTTCGACGAAGGTCTTGGCGATCCGTTCGATCTCCCGCTCGCGGATGCCGCTGTACTGGATCGGGACGTGGACGTAGCGGAGCCCGTAACCGGCGGCGAGGTCGCCCTCGGGCGGCATCCCGTCCACCGAGAGGATGGTCTTCACGCCCATGTCCCGGATCGCCTCGAAGGCCGCCGCGCCGTGCGGCTCGGAGCCGGAGATGATGTTCGGCGACAGCCGGTAGACGTTGTGGAGGCCGGTCGTCTCCTCGGGCTTGCGCGAGTCGAGGTTCACCAGCATCGCCTGATCGTAGAAGCTCGGGGAGCCGGGCAGCGGTGCGGCCACCCGGATCTCGGCGTGAGGAGTCTCCTCGGCTTGCGGGTCGTTCCGTTCGCTCGGCTGGGCGCAGGCGAAGACGAGGAGCAGGCAGGTCAGGCTGGCAGGGATCGACGTTCGCGTCATGGCGGACCTTTCTCGGGGTTTCTCTCCCCCGCCTCCACGCGAAGGGCGTGCCGCCAGTCGGATTTGGTTCAAGTCATTACATGCCGGCGGCTTATGATTTCATCTCCGGATGCGGGGAAAACCGGTTTCGGCCCCCGTCGTCACGGAATCGTAACCCTGTCGGCTTCCTTTACAGGCCGAGTCGGGTCTCAGGCCTTCGCCCGGGCCTGCATGAAGGAGTAGAGGAAGACCGAGCTGGGCGAGCGCGCGACCTGGTCGAGTTCCTCGCGCATGCCGTCGACGATGTCCTGGGAGACGCGGCCGGCTTCGATCAGGCCGGGAGCGCCGGAAAGCAGGAGCTCGGTCCAGTAGGCCAGGAACTCGGCGCGCTCGCCGGGCGAGCGGTTGTCGAAGTGGAAGGTCTTCAGCTCGGTCCGGATGTCGGTGAAGCCGGTGGATTGCAGCAGGTTGCCCAGCTTGGCGCCGACGAAGGGATCGCCCCCGAGATCGAACTGCTGGTCGTTGAAGGCGAGCCAGTATTGAAGCGTCTTCGGGCTGTAGGGTTCGACGAAGAAGCTCGAGTTCACCACCTCGGTGACGACGACGGGTGCCCCCGGAACGAGGACTCGCCTCGCTTCCGAGAGCACGCGGGCGGGGTCCGGCACGTGCTCCAGGATCCAGCAGAGGAAGGCACCGTCGAAGAGCTCGCGATCGAAGTCGAGCCTCATCGCGTCCTGCCGGGCCAGCTCGTAGCGCCCCTCGGCCCAGGGCAGGCCCTCGAGGAAGGAGCGGGCGTCCGCGATCTGCTCGGGGTTGCGCTCCACGCAGGTGATCCTGAGGTCGGGGAAGTGGCGGAGCAGGATCTCGGTCTGGGCGCCGACGCCGGAGCCGATCTCCACGATCCTCTTGCGGCGATGGAAGGGCAGGCGATCGTGCACCTTGGGTTCGAGGAAGCGGGCCTGGCGGCGGAGCCGGGCCCGCTCCTCGTCGGTATAGCCGTGAAGGTAGCCCTCGGGCTTCGACTCGCTCATCGGTCACTCCTCGGGACAGGCGCCGGGCGACCTCGTCCCGCGAGGATCGCCGGCGGCATTCTAGACCGGCCTGCGGCTCCTGGATAGCACCCGGGCGGCCGCCGATCCGGCAACTTGACCCGAGCCCGCTGTCGTCGATCCAGAAGCGCTTGTCATCTTTTCTGTCATGATTGTGGCCATCACGGCTACCCGGCAATGGCGACTGTCAATTCAGAACTCTCGATCGTGTTGTCTGATTGTCAATTCCGCGCTTTGTTCATTGTGAATTATCGTTAGACTCGGACTCGCAATGATTTCGTTGTGGCGGCGTTTCGGGAAGCAGGGATCGGTCAATCTTCAAGGGGGGTAAAGATGGCAAGACGGTCGAACAAGATGCAAAACGCGCTCGAAGCGGCGATGGCCGAGGTGTCACAGGACATCATGCTGCGCGCGATTGCCAACACGCCGAAGGACATGAGTCTCGGCGACTTCATCGAGGCGATGGACCGCACCACCTTCGCGGCCGACTTCCGCGCCCTCGATCTGGGCTCCTTCCATGCGGCGCTCGGTCAGACGACGGTGTCGAGGCGTCGCGGTCGCCCCGCCGGCAAGGCGACGAAGCGCGGCGCTCGCAAGACCGCCCCGAAGGGCGGGCGCAAGAAGAAGGGTTTCTCGACCCGCACCCAGGCCGGCCGCGAGGCGCTCGATGCCGCCATCGCCGAGGCGCTGAAGTCCGCCGGTGCTCCGGTGCGCTCGGAGGTCCTGAAGGCCGGGACCGGCGCCACGCCGAACCAGATCCGCCAGTCTCTCGCCCGGCTCATGGAGGCCAAGCAGGTCGCCAAGAAGGGTGAGAAGCGCGCGACCGAGTACCGCTGGAAGGGCCGCAAGTAGGACTCGATCGATCGCAGGAGAAGAGGGCCCGCGGCCGTCGCGCGGGCCCTCTTTCTCGTTCCGCTCAGTCGCGCGCCGTCGCGGCCGCGGCCTCGTCCGCCGCGGCGCCGCGGGCATCGCCGAGTTCACGCCGCGCCTCGGCCCGGTTCAGGAGGGCCGCGCGCATGCCGGGCGCGATCTCGAGCGCGCGATCGAAGTCGGCGAGGGCTTCGG
>JBFIHP010000548.1:0-3141 GCA_041601735.1 Planctomycetota bacterium
ACCTCGGATCACCATTTCTTCGCGATCGAGGCGCTGCTGCTCGCCGTCTACCTCCTGCGCTTCCGGACGCGCATCCTGGAGGCGGACTGGCTGCTGCTCGTCGTCGCGCTCTCGGGCTTCGCCCTGAGCCTCCTTCTCGACGCCGATCTCTACAGCGGCAGCAGCTACCAGCGCCGCCTGCTGGTGGAGGACGGCGCGAAGCTCGTCGGGATCTCGGCCTGGTGCGGCTTCCAGCTCCGCAGCGCGCTCCGCGAGCTCGACCGGGCCGCGCCCTCGACCGCCTCCGCGTCCTGAGCCCCGGCCCCGAGGACGCGTCCCCCGGTGCCCCGGTGCGGCCAAGAAGAAAGCCCCGAAGTCGTGATGACCTCGGGGCTTGCGAGTGGGCGTAGCAGGACTTGAACCTGCGACCTCCACGATGTCAACGTGGCGCTCTAGCCAGCTGAGCTATACGCCCTCGTCTCAGGGGCGGCGCATTTTGTGACGGGTCGGGGGCCTCGTCAAGAGAAGGGCGAGAAAAGCCCGGAGGGCCGGGGCCGGGACCAAAAAAGGCCGAAATCCGGAAAACCTTGCCGAGTCCTGACGTTTCGCTCTGATGGAATCGAGCGCTGGTCGACGTCGCCGCTCGAAGCGAGAATGGCGGCGCGCTACGAGGCCGGGAGTGGGCTGGGTGAGTCGAGAACAAGGCGGCGGCAACAAGCGGCAGGTCTTCACGACCGGGCAGGTCGCGCGCATCTGCAACGTGACGATCCGGACCGTCATCAAGTGGTTCGAGTCCGGCAAGCTCGAGGGCTACAAGATCCCCGCCTCCCGGGATCGTCGCATCCCGCGCGAGGCGCTGCTGCGTTTCCTCGACGAGCACGACTACCCCTATGACCCCGCGGCCCTCGACCCCTCGCTGCGGGTCCTCGTGGCCGATGACGAGTCGGAGATCGTCGAGCTGATCGCCGATCGGCTCGAGCGCCTGGACGGCGTGGAGGTCCACCGGGCCCTCTCCGGCTACGAGGCGGGCTTCGAGACCGCGCGGGTCAGGCCGCACCTGCTCCTGATCGACTACAACCTCGGCGACATCGACGCCGAGCAGGTGCTGGAGACCCTGGCGCGGGATGAGGCCATCGCCGGCACGAAGGTGCTGGTGATGACCGGTTTCCTCTCCGACGACGAGGTCGGCGTCCTCGAGCAGAAGGGCCTCAGCGTCCTGCGCAAGCCGATCGATCTCGAACTGGTCGAGAGGGAGATCCGGAGCCTCAGGCCCTCGCCCCCTCCGGGACGATGACCGAGTCCGCTCCCGCGGCGGCCGGCCTCGTCGAGGGCCCACTCTTCCGTCGGACGCTCCGATTCGGCTTGCCGCTGGCCCTCGGGATGGCGGCGCACGGCCTCTTCAACTGCGTCGATCTGGTCATCGTCGGGCGCCTGGGGGAGGGCGCCGTGGCGGCCGTGACCCTCGGCGGCGTCATCAACATGGTGGCCATGCTCGCCTACAACGGCGTCGCCAACGTCCTGGCCGGCCAGGCGGCCGATCTCGAGGGCCGCGGCGACCGTCCGGGTCTCGTCGCCCTCGAGCGCGCCTCCGAGAAGCTCACCTGGGCGGCCGCGCTCGTCCTGGGTGCGGGTTTCGCGCTGGCGGCCCGACCGCTCATCGCGCTCGGCGGCGTCGACGATGGGACCGCGGCGCTCGCCACCGAGTACCTGATCATCTGCTCGCTCGGTTCGGGGACGATGTTCTTCGTCCTCTGGGGCGCGGCCCTGCTGCGCGCCCGGGGCGAGTCCTTCTGGCCGATGGCCGTGCTCATCGGCAGCAACGTCCTGAATCTCGCGCTCGACCTCGTCCTGGTCTTCGGGCTCCTGGGCTTTCCGCGGCTCGGAGTCGCCGGCGCCGCCTGGGCCACGGTCATCGCCCGCGCCCTGGGAGCGGTCGTCCTGGTCTTTCTCCTGCACCGCCGGCGCGGGACCGAGAAGGGGCATGGACCCGTCCGCCCCTTGATCCGCGAGATGCTGGTGAAGGGCCTCTTCAACTCGGCGCAGACCGTGGCCCGGGTCGTCGGCCTTTATCTCGTGCTGAGCACGGCCGCGCGGGCCGCCGCCGACAACCTCGGTCCCCTGGCCGCCCGCGACCTGCTCGACGGCGTCGGCGTGGCGATCCGCCTCGAGATGGTCCTGATGTTCGCGGCCCTGGGCTTCGGCGCGGCCGCGGCGACCTTCCTGGCCCAGAATCTCGGGGCCGAGCGGCCCGAGCGGGCGCGACGGGGCCTCGCGGCGCTCGTCCTCGAGGCCGTCGTCTTCGGCGGACTGCTCGCGGCCCTGCTCTGGTTCTTCCGGGCGGAGCTCTTCGCGCTGGCCGCGCCGGGGACGGCCGAGGCGGCCCGGGAATTCGGCGTCTCCTACCTCGCCCGTCTCCTGCCGGCACAACCGCTCCTGGCCGTCGGCATCGTCCTCTCCCAGGCTCTGGTCGGCATCCGGTCGGTACGGACGGCGGTGATCGTGGACGGGTTGCTCTACGTCGGCTTCGTCCCCATCGTCACAAGTCTCGCCGCCGACGGCGCGGAAACGGCCTTCGCGGCCCTGGCCCTCGCCCATCTGGCCGCGGCCCTCGTCTATCCGGTCCTGATGCGCAGGCGCCTGCGCGCCCGCGATCGCGCCGCGTCGGCAAAAAGTTGAGTCCGGCCGGGGCGCGGCCGGGCGCGGCATCTCCTTTGCCTTCTTGAGCGCATCGCCCCGCAGGCGTACAAAGGGGCACCGAGTCCCCGATTCTCGGTGCAAGACGACCAACGGTGCCCACGAGCTTCCGCGTGCGAGGCGACGGCCGGTTCCTCCGGGAACCCGGGCCGTGCCGCTTGCGCGGCCGGGTTCCGGAGAACCCGAATCGGCCAGGCGCCTCGGTCCGGACCGCCCATGGAACGCGTCAAAGTCTCGAAGACGGAACGACTGCTGAACCTGATCTCCTACATGCTCAGGTCGCCCACGCCCGTTCCGTTCTCGCAGATCGCCGGTCACGTCGTGGGTTACGACGACGAGGCCCGTCTCGATTCGATCGAGAAGCGCTTCGACCGCGACAAGGCCGAGCTCCGCAACATGGGCATCCCGGTCGATTACCTCGACACGGGCAGCCAGGAGACCTCGGGCTACGTCATCCCGCGCGACAAG
>JBFIHP010000549.1:0-3141 GCA_041601735.1 Planctomycetota bacterium
GCGCCGACGCGCTCGCGCATCTCGACGTACTGGGCCCGACGCTTGTCGGCGTCGCCGAAGCGCTCGCGGGCGGCCTCGCGGTCGCGGACGAGCTTCAGGAAGCGCTCGAACTGCTTGAAGGCCGACCGCTCGCCCTCGAGCTTCTTCTTGTTGGATTCCTGGCGGGTCTCGAGCTTCTTCACCTCCTGCTCGAGCGTCAGCGTCAGCATGAAGCTCGTGCGGGCCTGTTCGAGGCGGCTGAGATCCTGTCCCAGCCCTTCCTCGAGCTTCTCGATCTTGCGCGGCTTCGACTTGGAGCGGGTCAGCCAGGGATTCTCCATGGTCAGCTCGCTGAAGCGGCTGTGGAGCTCGTGGAGGACGCCCTTGAAGTCGGTGCTGGTCGAGCCGGAGACGAGCTTGCGGATCTGGTCGTTGATCGAGGTCTCGATGGCGCTCTGGCCGACGAAGACGGTGCCGCGGAAGACGGCCTCGTCCTGGAAGCCGACGAGCTGTTCGAGGCGACGGTAGTAGTCGATGTCCGAATCCGAGTGGCCGCGCGGATTCGCGCTGCCCAGGAAGACCGGCACGAACTCGCCGTCGCGCTTCTCCAGGATCTCGGCGCTGTTGTCGGCGAAGTTGCGGCGGATCAGATGACGGCCGCCGTCCTCGGCGGTGATCTCGATCTCTCCCGAGTACTCGTCGTAGTGATCCCAGGGCTCGAACTTGCGCTGCAGCGCGCTGTCCTTGAATCCGAAGAGGATCCCGAACATCGCGCTCATGATCGTCGACTTGCCCGCCTCGTTGCGACCGACCACGAGGCTGAGCCTCTGATCGGCGAAGTCGATCTCGATGCCGCGATTGAAGCTGCCGAATCCGTTGATCTTGAGGCGTTCGATTCTCATGCGTCGCCCTCCTCGGCCTGGACGGCCGCCTCGGCCGCTTCGGCGGCCTCGCCTTCGCGATTCAGCTTGCGCCGGTGTTCCAGCATCGCCTTCACGCGCTCCTCGAGGTCGGCGACGCCGACCGACTTCTTGATGCTCTCCGCCTCGACCGTTTCATCCGAATCGGGGATGAGGGAGTAGATCGAGTCGGCGGGAGCCTCCTCCTCGATGAACTGCTCGACGCCCAGCTTCATCGCCTTCTCGTGAACGAGCAGCTCGCGCATGAGCTCGGGCGTCTGACCCTGCTTGTCGATCTTCTGCTTCAGGGCGGCTATGCGCGCGCCCAGCTTGCGGACGAAGTAGCCGCGGATGGTGTTCTCGCTCTCGATCTTGCCCAGCAGGGCCGAATCGACGAGCCGCGACTCATCGACGATCTCGAGGTGCCAGAAGGACTCGGCGAGTTCCTCCTGGATGTCGTCCAGCGAGGCCACGAATTCCGCGTTGCCGGTGAGCGTGACCCGGACGATGCGATCCTTGCCGCCGAGGCAGGCCAGCGCGTTCTTGAGCGCCGCCGCGTCGGTGATGCGCTCGGCCCGGAGGTCGAGGCGGACGTGCTCGATCGACTTGCGGTTGCGCACGATCCGTTCGACGTGGACGCCGCCGGCATCGTCGAACTCGACGACGACCGGGCCCTTGTCGCCGTACTCGCCATCCGCGAAACCGCGACCTTCGAGCGAGCCCGGGTAGACGATCATGCTCGAGCCGATCCGCTCCTCCTGGAAGGACCGCCGGCCGCCGAGCGCGACGTAGTCGAATCCGTTGTCGGCGATCGCCTTCAGGTCGAGTTCGAGCTCGTGCGGCTTGTCGGCATCGATGCCGTCCTGGGCCGGACGTCCGTGGAGGAGTGCGATGTGAACGCCCTTCTCGGCGGGCTTCGGAAAGGCCGGCAGCGGGCGGGGCGTCTGGCCCGGGACGAAGGCGAGACCGTGCAGGAATATCCTGCGGCCCTTGCGCTCGTGGACGCGGGGCGCCTCCGGGGCGGTGTTGAGGAAGACCTCGACGCCGGGCAGACGCTCGGTGCGGTAGACCGAGTTCTTGTAGGCGTAGCTGTCGTGATTGCCGGGCACGAGGGCCACGATCAGGTCCTTGGCGAGGAGCCGCGAGATCAGGCCCTTCGCGAAGTTCCAGAGCTCCTCTTCCGGCCGGTGATGCTCGAAGAGGTTGCCCGCGATGAGCACGCCGTCGATGTCGTTGGTCCGATCGAGCGCGAACTCGATCGCATCGCGAAACGCGATCCGAAACTCCTCGGTGCGCTCTCTGGCCTTGTCGGCCAGGTAGTAGTTCTTGCAGCCGAGATGGAGGTCGGCGAGGTGGAGGAATCGCAAGCTCATGGTTCCCTCGTCATGGTCCGTGGATGATCGCCCCTGGGACTCGATGTGCGGAACCCGGGCGCCGAGCCGGTGTCCCATCGAGATTCGGAACGATCGTCGTCCAACCGCAGGCTCCCGTACTGGAGTCACCGCGATCCTATGGGTTCGGAGGGACAGATCGGGGCGGCCCCCGGGCCTGGTTCCGAATGGCGCGGGGCTGCGGGCGATGCGGGACGGGAAGGAGACCCGGACTCAGTCGCCGGTGGTCGAGGCCCGGTTCAGGAAGAGGAGGGCGAAACAGCTGTCCTCGAAGCTGCCGCGCGACCAGGAGCCCTCGCGGTCCTGCCAATCGAGGAGGTGCTGCGCGCCTTCCGCGTACCAGGAGCGGCCGGCGAAGTCGCGGCGCTTGAAGAAGGCGCCGACCCGCTCGAGGCCGTAGAGCCAGTAATAATGGCTGTTGCCCTTGCCGGGATTCATCTCGGGAACGAAGCGGGCGTCGAGCCAGGCCATCGCCGCCGCGATGGGCTTCTCAGCCGCCTTCGCCCGGGTGGCGTCCCGGGGGAGCTGTTCGGCGCAGATCGCGTGGACGGCGAGCCCGGCCGCGGTCATGCTGCCGGTCGTCGGCTCCTCGGACGTCCGGCGGTCCGCGACGTAGTTGAAGCCGCCGTCCTTTTGGGCCTTCTTGATCGCGAAGTCCCAGGCCTTCTGCCAGACCTTCTCATCCACCTTGGCGCCGCCCTCGACGGCGGCCTTCAGGCCGAGCAGGGCGTACTGCGTATTGGACGTGTCCGCGTAGACGGGGTTCGCGCCCTTCGAATCCCGCGGGTAGCCCCAGCCGGTCTGCTGCAGCGTCGCCACGAGCTGCTTCGTCAGCTTCGTCACGAACGCTTCGGGACGCCGCTTCCTGTCGA
>JBFIHP010000550.1:0-3141 GCA_041601735.1 Planctomycetota bacterium
CCTCGGTAGCTCGTCACCATGGCGAGCGCGCCGAGGAGAAAGCCGATGAACATGCTGCCCTCGTCGCCGAGGTAGATCCGGGCCGGCCGGCGATTGTGCGGGAGGACGCCGCAGATCGAACCCGCGAGTGCGAGCGCGAAGGCGGCCACGAAGAGCTGGCCGAGGAGCGCCGCGAGGGCGGCGAAGGCCGTCGTCGCGATGAGGGCCGTTCCGGCGAGGAGGCCGTCCATGTTGTCGATGAAGTTGGCGGCGTTCGTGATGAAGACCAGCCAGAGGAGGGCCAGCGCCACCTGGAGGCCGGGCTGTTCGATGAAGAGGGTCAGGCGCCCTGCATCCGTCGCCAGCGGAAGGGCGGCGCAGATCTGGATCAGCAATCGGAGCCCGGGCGAGAGCGAACGTCGGTCGTCGAGACGGCCCATCCAGAGCATCACGCCGGCGCCGAAGACGATCTTCACGAGCGGCAGGGCACGGCGCAGGAGACCTTCGTGATGGCGACCGACGGCCTCGAGGCCGCCGAGAAGGGTGAGCGCGGCCGCGAGGCCGAGGATGACGGTCAGGGCGAAGGCATAGAAGACCGCGCGACCACCGCCGTAGGGGACGGGCGCGGTCTGGTTCTTGCGGCCGCCGGGGGCATCGAGATGCCCGCTCGCCAGCGCGCGCCGACGGAGCATCGGGGTGAGCAGGTAGGCCAGGCCGGCGGCCGTGGTGAAGATGAAGAGGCCGATCGCGGCTTCGGACATGCGTGTTTCCCTTCGGGGCATCCGCCCGGCGCAGAATAACCGCGGCGGCCCTTCGTGTCCGAACGGGCATTCGACCATAATGCCGACGGGTCCGGGCCCGCCGCCTGGGACGACGTCTGCGGGAGCCTCTTCCATGGCCGGCTGGATCGCCGCCTACAACACCAACGGTTTCGCGCATCACCGTCTGCGCGATGCCATCGAGATCATTGCGGAGCTGGGCTACGGCGGTGTCGCGCTGACCCTCGACGTCCACCATCTCGACCCCTTCGATCCCCGGCACGAGGAGGCCTGCATCCGGACCCGCCGGCTTCTCGAGGATCTCGAACTGGAGGTGGTGATCGAATCGGGAGCCCGCTTCAACCTCGACCCCCGGCGCAAGCACTACCCGAGCCTGCTCTGCCGGAAGGCGGCGCGGCATCGCCTGGACTTCCTCCTGCGCTGTCACGACACGGCGCTCGCGCTCGGCGCCGAGGTCGTCTCGCTCTGGTCCGGCCACGATTTCGAAGACCTCGGCTTCGAGGCCGCCATCGAGCTCCTGGCGGAGAACCTGGGCGAGCTCCTCGATCGTTGCCGCGGCAGCGGCGTCGCCTTCGCCTTCGAGCCCGAACCCGGCATGCTCATCGAGACCCTCGAGCACTACGATCGCCTCGAGGCCATGCTCGGCCGCCCCGACTTCGGTCTCGCGCTCGACCTCGGCCACCTCCTCGTCACCGGGGAGGGGCGGCCAGAAGAGGTGCTGCGCGAGCGTGCGGACCTCGTGCTCACGGTCGCGATCTAGTACATGAAGCGAGGGGTCCACGAGCACCTCCCCTTCGGCCGCGGCGACATGGACCTGGCCGCCGTCGTGAAGGCGCTCGACGAGTCGTCCTACGACGGCCTCGTCTCGGTCGAGCTCTCGCGCTCGAGTTCCGACGCCGTGCGGATCGCCCGGGAGTCGATGCATGTTCTTGCAGGACTCCGGTCTGGAAGCTCGCGCTGACGCGCCTTTCGTAAAGCTCCCCTCGACGCCGCGACGATAGTGTTCCCAGATGAATCCTGCACCGACCACGAACGACGGCGATCAGCCGGACGGCGGCGGCCGCGTCCTCCTCGTCGAGGACGATCGCCACGTCGCGCTCACCATGTCCAAGCGCCTCGAGCGTCGCGGCTACGAGGTCCACGTGGCTCGCAACGGGCACGAGGGGCTCGAGAAGGCGCGCGAGCTGGAGCCCGACGTCATCCTGTCCGACTGGATGATGCCGGGGATGGACGGCATGGAGATGTGCCGCACCATCCGCGAGACGCCGGAACTCGAGGGCGTCTACATCATCATCATCTCGAACAAGCACGAGACCGAAGAGCGCGTCCGCGGCTTCGACGAGGGCGCCGACGACTACCTCGCCAAGGACTGCGCCGGCGAGGAGCTCTGCGCCCGTATTCGCGCGGGGATGCGCATCAGGCGGCTCCAGCGCGAGCTCCAGCGACGCGCGCAGGTCGATGGGCTCACGGAACTCTACAACCGTACCCACCTCTTCGAGCGCCTCGAGCAGGAGCTACGCCGGGCGGCGCGATACCGCGAGCCGATCACCGCCTGCATGGTCGATCTCGACGACTTCAAGGACATCAACGATCGCCACGGCCACCTGGCCGGTGATGCCGCGTTGCGACACGTCGCCGCGGTCCTCCTGGCGAACTGCCGCGAGACCGACATCGTCGCCCGCTTCGGCGGCGACGAGTTCGCCATCCTCTTCACCAACTCGGACGAGGAGGCCGCGCGCGCGGTCGTCGAGCGGATCGTCGGGGACATCGCCACCAAGAGGCTCGTCTATCACGACCAGGACATCCCGATGGGCCTGAGCTTCGGCCTGAAGGAGGCCAACCTCGACGCCGTACCGCGCCCGGACGACTTCATCGCAGCGGCCGATGCCGCGCTCTACGAGATGAAGCGTCGGCGCGCGGCGAACAGCCAGACGAGCTGAACTCCCCTCAGGATCGGACCAGGGCTCCGCGTCGGGCGCGAAGGGCCTCGCGAATCGAGCGCGCGAGAACGTGAGGCGCCGCAGCGAGCGAGTTCTTGGTGACCGCGCCCACGACCATGTCATTGAGCGAGACGATGTCCTGAATGGCCGCCATGGCGTCGTTGTTCTGCACCAGGACGACGATGGCGAGGCGATCGAAGCGCTCGCGACCCGAGATCGTCTCGAGGATCTCGTAGAGCGACATGCCCGGCAGGAGGAGGTCGATGAGCAGGACGTCGTAGGCGTCGGGCGATTGCAGCAGGGCGGCAACGGCCTCGTCGCCCCGGCGGGCACAGTCGACGTGGAAGCGGCCGGCACTCAGGGTCGCGACGACCCGTTCCGCGCTTCGCTGGTCGTCATCGACCAGGAGGATGCGACAGTCCATCTCGGGCTCGATCTCTTCC
>JBFIHP010000551.1:0-3138 GCA_041601735.1 Planctomycetota bacterium
CGGGCGCCGCCCGGGGACACCGAGCCCGGCCCCTCGTCGAGACGATCGGCCTCGGAACCGTGGAGGCCGCCCCCCTCGGGCCCGTTCAGGGCGATCCGGGCTCCCGGCAGGGGTCGGCCGCCCGGCTGCCGGCAGACCACCTCCACCGGGACACCGGCGACCGCCGGCAATTCCTCGAAGACCCGGCGACCGGGCGCGGTCGCGACCCGACCGAGGCGCTGGGCCGGAAAGCCCGCGCCGCGAACCAGGAGATCGAGGTAGCCGGCGGGCAGGTCGGCCAGCTCCAGCCGGCCGTCCATGTCGGTGAGCAGGAGCCGATCGTCGTGGACCGGCAGTCCCTGGGCGTCGAAGATCAGCACCCGCATGCCGCGAAGAGGCCGGCGATCATCGGCGATGACCCGCAGCTCGAGCCGCTGACCGCGCTCCAGACCCATCTCGACGACCCGCCGGGCACCAAGCGCGGAGAGATCGAACGAGAGATGTCGCGCCCGGGCGTAGCCCGGCATCGAGACCTCGACGTCGTAATGGCCGAGCGGCATCTTGCGGAACCAGACCGCGCCCTCGTCGTCGCTCCGACCGGAGCTGACGGTGGCGATCTCCCTCCTGAAGACCCGGCTGTGTTCGAGGCCGCGCAGATCGCTGCGCTTGACCCTCACGATCGCACCCTCGACGGCGCTGCCGTCAGCGGCGTCACGCACCGTGACCTTGAGTTCTCTCGTGAACAGCTCGAGATCCGGCCTCGCCGCTGCGCTGCTGTCTTCGAGCAGCAAGGGGATGGCCAGCCGGTAGTCGTGGCCGAGCTCGTCGCGGTAGTCGAACCGAAGCGCGTACTGCCCCGCCGGCAGAGCCGATGCCGCGACCTCGCCGTTCTCGTCGCTGACCAGATCGAAGCCGGGTCGGTCGAAGTCGTAGGCGTCGCGATCGATCGGCACGAGGGCGAGGGGCCAGAAGGCGAGGCGCTCGCGGTCGATCGCGAGGCGCGCCCGCAGACCGGAGCGCCCCTGTCCCTGGAGATCGCTGCGTTCGATCAGCGCCGGGAACCGATCGACGACGGCGAGCCGCCGCGCACGCCACACGCTGGGACCGGCCTGTCCCTCGAGTTCGATCGCGGCCTGGAAGGCGCCGCTGAGCCGTGGCAGGCGCACGACGCGGGGCAGGAAGCGCCCCTGCGGATCCTCGACGCTCGCGCCGACCAGCGCCCGGCGATCGAGGTCGAGACGGGGTTGTCTCTGCTCCTCCGGTGCGAGTTCGCCCAGATCGACGACCTGGAACGGCTGGAGTTCGAGTTCGCGTTCGAGTTCGAGATCCCGGCCGCCGAGGCGCAGCACCACCGAACCGGAAGGAGCGTGTTCGAGACGGAAGACGCCGTCCGTCGCGACCAGCGCGCGGGCGCGGGGCGGGTCGTAGGGTCGGACCAGATCGGCGGAAGGGCCCGTGATCTCGGCGCTCATGACGCGGTCGGCGCCGGTCGCGGGACCCTCGACCACGATGCGGCCGATCAGCTCGCAGTGGGCCGCCAGATCGAGGACGAGTTCGGTGGCGCCGCGCTGGTCGAAACCCGTGGCCAGCGTCAGCGGACCGGCCCAGCCCTCGGCCAGCTCGGGCACGCGCCCGTGGAGGAGATAGACCCCGCGAGGCAGCTCGAGATCGAGGGTGGCGCCCTCGAGCGGCGCCTCGAAACGGAGCGGTCGAAGCGGCCAGGAGCCCGCCAGCGGATAGGCCGTGATCTCCATGCGCCGGCCGCCGGGCGGGTCGCCCTGGACGAGAAGATGCAGGCGCAGGGCCGCGAAGGCCGCCCCCTCCGGGTCCGGAACGGCGGCCGTCTCGAGCGCGGGATGGCCGACCCGGGCGAGAGCCCGGTCGGGTCGGTGCTCTCGATAGGGGAGGTCCTCGTCGGCGATGCGACTCACGCCGCCGCGCATCTGTTCGATGCGATGGACGCCCGGCGGGAGTTCGTGCAGGACGAGGGGCGGCGCGCCGGCGGGCCGCCAGAGCCAGTGGTCGATGCGTTCATCGCTCTCCGCCCTCAGGCGCAGCATGACCTCTTCGGGCAGGTCGAGGACCAGCGGGCGGCCGGCTCCGAGACGCCAATCCATGCCGATCTCGTTGCTGCCGGGAGCGAGGTCCACCGCCCCGGCGAGTTCGGCCGGCGCTCCTCGACGGACCACGACGCGGTCGTATCGACCCGGCTCGAGGCCGACGAAGCGATAGCGACCGTCGTCGTCCGTCTGCAGCCGCCTCGCGACGAGTCCCTGATCGGACGGCAGCAGGTCGTGCCCGCGCGCCATCGACCGCGGCGCGGGCGTGCCGATCATCCAGACCTCGGCCCGGACGGCCGGCGAGCCGTCGGCCAGCTCGATCCGGCCGCGTCCCCGCGCCGCGACGCCGAGACGCGGGCGGACCGTGGCGATGGCGTTCGGCTCCAGTTCGAGGACCTCGTCGAGGGAGACCGAGTCCCCCGGCGCCACGATCGAGATGCGGACCGGACCCGACGGCAGACCGCGAAGTTCGAAGTCGCCGGCCTCGTCGCTGCGTCCGAGCAGGGACCGGCCGATGCCGAAGTCGAGGTCCGGTTCGGGCTCGACGCCGATCAGCACGTCGGGCAGGACCTTCAGATCGAGATCACGGGCGGTCCCCGAGACCCGAGCGCCCGGTTCGACCTGGAGGTCGAGCCGGCGTTCGTGACCGAAGTCGTCGATGACGATCCGCCCGCGCGCCCCGCCGTCGAGTCCGGGTCTCGCCACGAAGACCCGGTGAGCCCCGGGAAGGAGGCCGTCCACCACGTAGGCGCCGTCCTCGTTCGTCGCGACCAGGCGATCGCCGATCCAGATCCGGGCTCCGGCCACGGTCTCGATGCTCCCTCCGAGACGGACTTCACCGCGCACGCGACCGCCGGGGCGCAGGAGTATCTCGCGCTCGGCCTCGCCCGGGACTCCGACGACCCTCGCCCTGAGGCGCCCCGACTCCAACTCGAGCGAGAAGGCGCCGGTCGGCAGGTTCGGCAGGATGAGTTCGCTGCGCTCGGCGGCCTCCATCCGGCCGCCGACCCGCAGGCGCATCCGGTATTCCGCCCCACCGTCCGGATGCCAGCTGCCGCTGCCGATCACGAGGTCAGTCGGACTTGCCGAACTCCAGGCA
>JBFIHP010000552.1:0-3136 GCA_041601735.1 Planctomycetota bacterium
CGACGCCCACGTGGGCGAGATGGAGGATCTGTCGGCTGGACACGATGCCGAGGAGCCGGCCTTCCGGATCGACCACCGGGAGTCCGGTGATCCGCGCGGAATCCAGAAGATCGCAGGCATCGCCGAGGCTCTGATCACGCGAGATGGTGATCAGGGGATGCTTCGAGATGATGTCCTTGACCTTCATGGACCGGGCCTCCAGGGCCGGGGAAGAGCAAGCGGCGTGCCAGTGCTCCCCGGCGCCCGCGGCGGTCGGCGGTCCGGGGACCGGAGCGACGGGGGCGGGCCGAGGGCTCGTCCAGACGCCCGATCGGGGCGCGGGCGGCCCCGGGCGGCCTCGCAAGCCCCTATCGCGGTTTCGGGGGGAGAGGCCCCGGCCCTGCGGGAGATCACCCAGCCGGGCCCGATCAGGGGACGACGGTGAGGGGAACCTCGCAGGTCTGGGCGAGGCTCATGCTCACGCTGCCGAGGATCAGGCTGGTGAAACGGCCCCGGCCGCGCTTGCCGACGAAGACCTGAGCCACCCCGCGATCCTTTGCGAGCCAGGCGGTCTGCTCGGCCACGTGGCCGTGCATCACCTTGCATTCGAGGTCCAGACCCGTGCCCAGCTCGGCGGCGATGGGGTCGAGCACCTGGGTCTGCGCCTGGGCCACCTCGAGCTCCTTGTCGCGGTGACGCTCGGCCAGCGATTCGACGTCGAGGTGCTCGAAGCCCGACCAGTCGATCACGTGGAGGAGAATGAGCTTGGCGCCGAGTTGCCGGGCCATGCCCTCGGCGAAGCGGACCGCCCGGTGCGATGCCTCGCTGCCGTCGACACCGACGAGAAAGGTCTTGGACATGATGCGGCTCCCTGCCCGCGGGCGGCGGCCCGGCGCCGATTGCGCCTCGCGCGGCCGCCCGATCGGTATCATGTCAAACCGGGGGCCGGATGGGGACCCCGGCCGGATTCGGGAGGGAGCATCAGGGCATGACGGCGGCGGAACTGAAGCGGGAGATCGGGATCGCCGGAGCGGTCCTGCTCGGGCTGGGCTCGATCATGGGCACGGGCGTCTACGTCGCCCTCGGCCTGGCCGCGCTCGAGGCCGGCTCGCTCTTTCCCCTGGCCATCGTCGGAGCGGCCCTGCTGGCGCTCTGCAACGGCCTCTCCAGCGCCCAGCTCGCGGCCTCGCACCCGGTGGCGGGCGGCAGCTACGAGTACGGCTACCGCCTGATCGGGCCGCGGACGGGCTTCCTGGCCGGCTGGCTCTTCCTCTGCGCCAAGTCGGCCTCGGCCGCGACGGCGGCCCTCGGTGTCGCGGCCTACCTCGACGCGGTCGTCGGCCTGCCGGAGTCGGCCAGGGTCGCCATCGCCCTCGTCGTCCTCGCCCTGGTGACCACCGCGGTCCTGGGCGGGCTCCGGCGCTCGAATCGTCTGAACGCGGTCCTCGTCCTCACCACGGTCTCGGTGCTGCTCTGGCTCGGACTCACGGGCCTCCTGCGCGAGGGCGGCGGCGCGGTCACGGGCTTTTCGGCCCGCGGCGCGACCGGCTACCTCGAGGCCGTGGCCCTCGTCTTCGTCGCCTTCACCGGCTACGGCCGCATCGCGACGATGGGCGAGGAGATCCGCGATCCCGCCCGCAACATCCCGCGCGCCGTGCTCGCGACCATCCTGGTCACGGCCGCGCTCTACCTGCTCGTGGGCCACGTCGCCTACGCAAGGCTGGGCGCTCCGGCCTTCGCGGAGGCCTCGGAGCGCGGGCGGCCGCTCGCCGAGCTCGCCGCGGTGATCGATCTGCCGGGCGGCTCCGTCGTCACGACGATCGCCGCGATCACGGCGATGCTGGGCGTCCTCCTGAACCTCGTCCTGGGCCTCTCCCGCGTCGCGCTCGCCATGGGGCGACGCCGCGATCTGCCGGCGACCTTCGCCCGGCTCGACGCGAGCGGTCTCACGCCGCGCCCGGCCGTTCTGCTCGTCGCCGGGATCATCGCCGCGCTGATCCTGATCGGCGATCTCCGCTTCGCCTGGTCCTTCAGCGCGCTCACCGTCCTCGGCTATTACGGGATCGCCAACCTGGCGGCGCTCCGTCAGCCTCCCACCGAACGCCGCTTCCCGCGCCTCGTCTCGGTCGCGGGTCTCATCGGCTGCCTCGGCCTGCTCTTCTTCGTCGATCGGGAGGTCTGGTACGTCGCCGGCCCCGTCGTGCTCCTCGGTCTCGCCTGGAAGCTCGTCCTCGATCGCCGCCGCCTCGCCTGACCCCAAACGGTGCCTGGCACATTCCGACGGGAATTTGCGGCGGAAGGTGCCAGGCACCGTATGGGGTCGGATTTTGCCGAACGGTCGGTCTTGCCGTGACGTGGACTCGCGGAACTGGCAAGAAAGGTACGTGATGACGACGGACGATCGCCTCGAAAACCTGGTCCGCGACCACGCACGCCGTGCCTACGGCCTCGCGCTGGCGCTGACCGGGCAGAGTTCGGACGCCGACGACCTCGTGCAGAGAGCCGTGCTGGTGGCGGCGCGCAAGCGCGCCCTCATTCCCCTGGAAGGCGCCTGGCCCTGGTTCGCCCGGGTCTTGACCCTCGAAGCCCGGAACCTGCGAAGAGCGCGGCGCCCCGCCGCGCAGCCGGAGGAAGTCATGCGCGTCGAAGACCACGGAAACTCCGATCCGGCTCGCCTCGTGCTCGATCGAGAGCTGGCCCAGGCTCTCGGTCGCGAGCTCGAGGCGCTCCCGGATCACGAGCGTGAAGCCGTCGCTCTCATCCACGTATCGGGACTGAGTTATCGAGAGGCCTCGGCCGCTCTCGCGCTCTCTCCGTCCACCTTGAGCCAGCGGGTGAAGGCGGCGCTCGATCGCCTGCGCAAGAGGCTCGGGATGGACGAGGCCGCGCTCTGCGCGACCCTCGGTCTCCTCGGCAGGACGCCGCCGCCGGGCGGCCTCGAGACCGCGATCACCCGCTGGCTCACGGCGACGAAGACGACCGCCGGAGTCGGTCTGGCCTCCGCCATCGGAGGACTGATCGTGAGCAAGAAGCTGATCGTCGTCACGGCCCTGGCACTCGCCCTGGTCGCGGCCGGCTACGGACTGATCGAGACCGGCTACCGCGAGGAGGGGCTCGACGGCGCTCGCGGCGGAAGCGAGGCCGCGACGGCGCCCCC
>JBFIHP010000553.1:0-3136 GCA_041601735.1 Planctomycetota bacterium
CAGGACGCCGGCGCGCGAGGGTCGGGGCAGGACCAGGAGTCCGGCGAAGGACCAGAGATTGAACCAGAGGAAGAGCGTGACCAGGCCGGGCAGGTCGGTGACGCCCGAACCCGGCATGATCGCCGCCAGGCTGAAACCGACGAGGTTCCAGACCAGGGCGAGGCCGAGACCCTGCGCCCGCCAGCCCCGCGCGGCGAGCAGCCGGCGACGATCGATGAGGGCGCTCACGCCGTCCTTTCCGAGGACCTCGAGCCAGCGCTCGGGGATCACGATGCGTTCGGCCCCGGGCCAGCCGACGATGCCGCCGGTGAAGGAGGGATCGACGGCGCGCACGACCTCGACCCGGCGCGTGCCCCAGTTCGCGGCATCACCGCTCCGGTTCGGGATCAGCCCGCCGACGAGGCGCGCGATCGGCGCCTGAGCGGCGAGCAGGACCAGCATCAGCAGCGCGAAGGCCGCCAGGGCGCCGGCGAGCCCGAAGCTGCGACCGGCCAGGAGCAGCGCGGCGCCGGATACGCTGAAGATCAGGCTCTGGAAGAGGACGCCGCGCAGCCAGTCGATGCCGAAGCGCGCGAGGCCCCCGCGCGGCACGCCGAAGAGGCGATTCAGCACGAGACCGGCGAAGACGTCGACGGGCAGAAAGACCAGGGCGAAGAGCGCCGAGAGCAGGGCGAGCAGGGCGATGTCCCGCGACCAGTCCGCGCCGGACGGGAGCCAGCGCTCCGGCCAGCTCAGCCCGAGGGCCAGCGCCGAGGCGAGGACGACGAGGCCGACTCCGCTGATTCCGGTCCAGAGGCGGGCGCGTGCGTAGGTCATGCAATCTCTCCGCTCGGGCAAGAAACGCTCCGTCCTGCCCTTCGCCGGAGAGGCCCGGGAGGATGCAGTAAGACGCGATTTTCTCGACGGAAATCCGCCGGGGACGGGACCGCCCGGAGGCTCGTCGCGGCGGGCGGGCTTCAGCGGACGCCGAGGATCCAGCCCTCGATTGCGGCGACGGCGGCCTCGGGCGGGGCGAGCGTCGGATCGAGGAAGGCGCCGAGGCGGCGGTCGAGGTCGGTCTCGCGCAGCCAGGCGGCGATGCTGTAGGCGTCGTGCTGGTCGGGAGTCCTCCCCTCGCGCGGATAGGCACCGCTCCAGAGCGAGGGATAGACCTCGGCGATCGCCGAGACGGACTGCGGGACGAGCCAGCCGTCGAAGGGCCAGAAGTGCAGCTTCGCGCCGAGTGCGCGCCTGATCTGCAGCAGGAAGGGCAGGCCCGCGTGGGTCGACTTGGCGACCGAGCCCGGAACATCGAAGTGGAAGACCGACTTCGCACCCCCCGCGCGCTCCTCGGTCAGGCGTCGCCAGCGACTGTCGCCCACACGCAGGGCGCCCAGGCCGCAGACGCCGTCGCGGACGAAGTCCACGTAGGTGTTCTCCTCGTCGGTCGGCCAGTGGCGGTGGAAGTCCGCGAGGAAGGCCGGCCAGTCGCGCTCGAGTCCGTACCGGTCGAAGTAGCGCAGCGGAAAGGAGAAGGCGTGGTCGAGGCCCACGATCGTCGTGTCGGCCTCGTGCAGGCGCTCCTCGAGCCAGATCGCGAGACCGCGACGACTCCAGTACTTCGACCGCCCCGGCGGCGGCGACTCCTCGCGCGGAGGCGAGTCGTGATCGGCGAGGTAGACACGGATGCCCTTCTGGCCCATGTCGGGCACCGTCGCGCCGGAGTAGTCGATGCCGATGTAGCGGTCGAAGAGCGGCATGGGATCGCCTCTGGTCCTGCGTCGCGGCGGTCTCGAGCAGTCTACGCGAAGACCCGGCGCCCTGCCCGACCACCGGCATCGGAGGGCCGCAAGACCCCCGACGCGCGGATTCCCTCTGACGGCGGATGCTCGATCCGGTAGATTCTCGGAGACTGCAAGGACCGTCGGACGCCATGGATGCGAAGCGCTACAGCCTGATCAAGGACCTGGCCGGTCGCTGCCTCGAACTGCCCCGCGCCGCGCGCGAGGACTTCCTCGAGCGGGAGTGCGGCGACGATGCCGAGCTGCGCGCCGAGGTCGAGTCGCTGCTCTCCTACGAGAGCGGTCCGCTCGATCGGCACCTCGACGCCGGCGCGGTCGAACGCGCTCCGGAGCAGATCGGCGGCCACCGGATCGTCCGCGAACTCGGCCGCGGCGGCATGGGCGTCGTCTTCGAGGCCGAGCAGGACGACCCGAAGCGCCGTGTCGCCCTGAAGGTCCTGGGCGGCGCCTGGGTGACGCCCGATCTCACGGCGCGCTTCCTGCGCGAGGCCGAGGCGCTCGCGCGGCTCTCGCATCCCGCGATCGCCGCGGTCCACGAGACCGGCAGCTACGAGACCGAGCTCGGCCCGCGGCCCTACTTCACCATGGAGTTCGTGGCCGGCCGCGATCTCCTCGGCCATGCCGACGAGAAGCGCCTCGATCTCGAGGCGCGCCTGGAGATGCTGGCGCGCGTCGCCGACGCCGTCCATCACGCCCACGAGAAGGGCGTCGTCCATCGCGACCTCAAGCCCGACAACATCCTCGTCCGCGAGGACGGCCTGCCGAAGGTGCTCGACTTCGGCATCGCCCAGATCGTCGACGAGGCCCAGGACGGCGCCCGCCTCACCGAACAGGGCCAGGTGCTGGGCACGCTCGACTACCTGAGCCCCGAGCAGGTCACGGGCGAGGTCGCGGCCATCGGCCCGGCGACCGACGTGCATGCCCTGGGCGTCATCGGCTTCGAACTCCTCAGCGGAGAGCTGCCCTACATCCTGGCCGGTCGGTCGCTCACCGAGGCCGCGCGGATCATCACGCAGGAGCCGCCGCTCAGGCGCGGCCGGGGCGGAGCTGGTCTGCCGAAGGACGTCGAGACGATCCTCGGCAAGGCCCTCGAGAAGGAGCCGCGCCGGCGCTACGAGAGCGCCGCGGCCTTCGCCGCCGACATCCGCCGATTCCTGCGCCGCGAGGTCATCACGGCGCGGCCCGCGAGCCTGCTCTACCGGGCGGGTCGCTTCGCCCAGCGCAACCGCGAGCTGGTCGTCGCGACGAGCGCCGTCTTCGTGATCCTGCTCGGCGCGCTCCTCGTCACGCTCGATCAGGCGAGGTCGCTCGAACGCTCACGCGACGCGGAGGCACGGGCCAAGACCGAGGCGCAA